>NZ_JBIFFJ010000075.1:0-1359 GCF_043556915.1 Sulfitobacter sp. 1A15299
GTTCTCTGATTGCGGCTGTGTCAAGCGGGATAGCGATCTGTCCGTTCGGGGTCATGGTTCTCTCCGAGGTCGCGCATTGCGCCTCATGATGGTGTCCGGCGGTGGATCGTCTCCAATGTCGTTTGCGGGGTGAGCAAGCGAGCCTGCTTCCCAACCGTTTTTACGAGATCGATCTACCTCCGTCCCGTCGGGACTTCGCTTCCCGCCTTCTCAGCGGCGGAAATTCAGATCAGGCAGTGGCCTCCTTTGTCCATTGATAGTCTGCGCCAGATTTCCAGATCGTCAGCATCAGGACTGCGATTTTGCGCGCGGTCGCGACCGCGGCCTTTCGGAACCCGCGTCGTCCGGCCAGGCGAACAGCCCAGCTCTTCAGCGGCGAGAAACGCTTCACCTGGCGGATCAAGCAGGATGCCGCCTCGAATAGCAGTCCGCGCATCGTCCCATCTCCGCACTTTGATACCCGTCCCGACCAGTCCATTTCACCAGATTGATGCCGCTTTGGTGTGAGCCCGAGGAACGCGCCAACATCAGATGACCGACTGAACCGGTTTGGATCGTCGACCAGGGCAATGAAACTGAGCGCGTTTACCGGCCCGACGCCCGGAATGGTCATCAAACGGCGCGCGACGGGGTGCGCCTTGGCTTTTCTCTTCACGGCTTTGTCGAGATCATCAGCCGCCTGGCACAGGGTCGAATGGGCCGCGATGAAACCATCAGCGATCGTGCGCAGGATCGGATCAGTCTCTCCAGCTGCTGCGAGCTGATCGCGGAACGCCTGTCTCTGTCGACCCTGACCAATCCCCGTCATGCGGATGCCAAAGGTTTTCAGGACGCCCCGGATGTGTCCCTCCAAGTCCTTGCGCAAACGGATCAGACGCTCGCGCGCGCCAATCAGGCTGCGGAGCCGATCGGCTTCTTCGCTACGGATGTGGACCGGCGTGAACCAGTTGGTACGTGCGAGCTGCGCCAGCCCTTCCGCATCGGTGGCATCGGACTTGTTGAGCCGCGCCGACAGACTCTTGTGCGCTTTGCGGGCATCAATGCATGTGGTGGGAAGGCCAAGCCTCGTCATCCCGCGCTGCAGCCAGATAGAAAGCATCCCACTCTCATGTACGATCCGGCGCGGAGTTAGCGATCGGTTGCGAAACCAACCTGCAACGCCTTCCGGGTCCGCAGGGCACGTCCCGCGCGCGATGGGCTTGCCATCATGATCGACAACGCAGATCGAAATTTCTTTCAGTGACACATCCAAACCAGCATAATGTTCCATAGGTCGTTCTCCTCACGGCTTATATCCATGAGGCCAACATACCGGACCTCGTTCGCCACTGGAGAGCGACCGCCGCAATCACACCATGT
>NZ_JBIFFJ010000013.1:0-71170 GCF_043556915.1 Sulfitobacter sp. 1A15299
AAAGCCTTGCTTCCGTCGCTCACGCTGGTGACATTTCTACTTTGCAAACCCAGTGACATTTCTGAATGGTGTTTACAGTACCTGTAGCCGGGTGGATTCACAAACGAAGTGCAAATTCTGTACGAATACAGAGAGTTGCATGGAGTATGAAGAATGGGAACCCACTATTGTCACCTGAAGCTGGACGAACGTCGCAAGCTTGCAAAGTGGCTTGAAGCCAAAATGCCGATTTCAGAGATCGCGGATCGACTGGGTCGCGACCCCTCCACGATCTACCAAGACATTAAGCGTAATCGGTACACGGACGGCGAACTGCCTGAGCTAAACGGGTATCACGCGCTCGTCGCTCAGGACAAATATGAGCAGCGCCGCGCGATCCCTCGCAAGATGATCATTCACCCTGATTTGAAAGCCGCCATCGAGGACCGCCTGAAGGCTGGCTGGTCGCCCGAACAGATAGCCGGCAGGATGCGGCTCGAACGGCACCCGATCCGCGTAAGCCACGAGACGATTTATCGCTTTGCCTATTCCAAAGACGGTCGCGAGGAACAGTTCTACCGCCATCTCCCTGAGCATCGCCGCCGCCGTCGGCCGCGTGGTTAACGCAGGCACAACAGACCCCACATATTCGACATTCAAAGCCTGTCACACAGGCCTGAGCGTGTCTCAGAACGCTTAGAATTCGGCCATTGGGAGTGCGACTTGATGATGTTCCGCAAGGAGCATGGGAAGGTAAACGTGACGTCACTGGTGGAGCGCGTCAGCCGCTATGCCGTCGTGATGCGTAATGAAGATCGCCAATCCAAACCGATCATGGAGTCCCTGATAAACGGGCTGGTTCCCCTGCCCGCCGACGCGCGCCAGTCGATCACCTTCGACCGCGGCACCGAGTTCTCGGCCTGGAAATATCTCAAGGCCGAGATCGGAGCGGATGCCTGGTTCTGTGACCCGCAAGCGCCCTATCAGAAAGGCACTGTTGAAAATACGAACAATAGGCTGCGTCGATACCTGCCAAGATCAACCGCACCGACGGCGCGCAAGTGCCTTGGCTACCGGACGCCCGCTGAGGTCTTTGAAAGCAACCTGATGGAAATACAGAACCGGTGGGAGTAAAGCGACATATCAGGAACTGCACTTCAGCGTGAGTTCACACATCTGGCCCTGTTGTTGCGATTTTCTCGCCACAGTAGCACCGCAATGCCACCTGACGCTGGACAGCGCCAGTTTTGCTCCGTTAACACTATCTAGATGATTTAATGTGAGTGATTATGGCGTCTGTAGTTATTTTGAACGGCCCGAACCTAAACCTTTTGGGCACGCGGCAGCCTGAAGTCTATGGCAAGACCACTTTGGCGGATGTTGAGGCACTCTGTGCCGAGGAAACCGCGCGGCTGGGTCTTGAGATGCAGTTTGCGCAGTCGAACCACGAAGGCGCGCTGATTGATATGATCCATGCGGCGCGCGGCCAACATGCCGGTATCATTCTGAATGCCGGCGCCTATACGCACACTTCTATCGCCTTGATGGACGCTATTGCGTCGGTCGAACTGCCTGTGGTCGAAGTGCATCTGAGCAACATTCACGCCCGTGAAAGTTTCCGCCACACGTCCTATATCGCGCCGGTGGCCCTTGGGCAGATTTGCGGCTTTGGCGTCCACGGTTATGTTCTGGCCATTCAAGCCCTTCAACGTCATATCGTAAGCTAATGAATTTGCGCGACTATCTTCATCAGATCGCGCATAGCCCGACAATCGAAGAACTCTGGGATGCCCATACGCGACAGATGGCTGACTATGGGTTCGACCGGCTGATTTACGGCTTTACGCGCTATCGCACACCGACCTCTTTGGGCGACCCGGCGGATTTCGTGATTTTGAGCAATCAAAGCACGGAATACCTCAATGGTTACCTCCACAGCGGGCTCTACTTCAACGCGCCGATGCTGCGTTGGGCGCTGAACAACGAAGGCGCCTGTAGCTGGGGTACTTTGGCGGAGGTGACGGCGCGCGATGGCCTGTCTGAAACCGAGAGACGGGTGATTGATTTCAACGCCAGCATGGGCGTAACCGCGGGCTATACGATCAGTTTCCGATCTATCTCGGCGCGGTCCAAAGGGGCGATCGCGCTGACGGCGCGGCGTGGTCTTTCCCAGGCCGAGGCGGATGCGATTTGGGCCGCTCATGGCACCGACATTCAACTGATGAATGAGATTGCGCATCTGAAGATCCTCTCCCTGCCCTATAGCAGCCCCAATCGCAGCCTTACACGCCGCCAGTTGGAGGTGCTGCAATGGGTCGGAGATGGCAAGACCACGCAGGATATCGCCCTGCTGATGGGTCTGACGGCGCCTACGGTCGAGAAGCACCTGCGCCTCGCGCGGGAGGCTTTGTCGGTCGAGACGACGGCTCAGGCGGTGCTGAAAGCGGCATTTGCGAACCAGATGTTTGTGATGGATTCGTAATATATTAGGGTATGGAATACCTTACTGGCACCTCAGGTAGTAGATGGCCATGGTCCGCCAGTATCGCGGGTGTTCGCACCGGCGGTACGACGGGCCCTTAATCCTTGTAATACCAAGGCGCTTTTTGGCTCGCCGGTCTCAGTCAGGTTTATTTTTCGCCTGGCTGGCCGGATCCTCCCCCTGCCCCTTCCAGACCCCGTTGTGATGTTTCGAGCCGCTGCATCTGTCGCCCATGAAAAAGGGCGGCGCATCGCGATGCACCGCCCCGTATTCATCATGTCGAGAGGGCTTAGCCCTTGGCGGCTTTCGCCACTTCCGCTGCGAAGTCTTCTTTGACGACTTCGATGCCTTCGCCAACTTCCAGACGCACGAAACCTGTGATGGTCGCGCCGGCTTCTTCGGCGGCCTTGCCGACGGTCAGGTCAGGGTTCACGACGAAGGACTGGTTTACCAATGTCACTTCGGACATGTACTTCTGCATACGGCCGGTGATCATTTTCTCGATCACGGCTTCGGGCTTGCCGCTTTCGCGGGCGATGTCCATCTGAACCTGCTTTTCTTTCTCGACCACGGCCGGGTCCAGATCAGCTTCGGAGAGCGACGCGGGGTTCACAGCGGCGATGTGCATCGCGATCTGCTTGCCCAGTTCCTCGTTGCCACCGTTCATGGCGACCAGAACGCCAATCTTGCCCATGCCGGGTGCGGCGGCGTTGTGGACGTAGGAGACCACAGTCTCGCCTTCGATGCTCTGCATGCGACGCAGGGACATGTTCTCGCCGATTTTGGCGATGGCGTCTGTCAGGATGGTTTCCACGGTCTTGCCGTCGATCTCAGCCGCTTTCAGCGCTTCGACATCGTCCACTTTCAGCGCGGCATCGGCGATGTTGCTGACCATGGATTGGAATTCGGCGTTCTTGCCGACGAAGTCGGTTTCGGAGTTCACCTCAACCGCGACACCATGGCCGCCTTCGACCTTAACAGCCACGAGACCTTCGGCAGCTGTACGGCCGGATTTCTTCGCCGCCTTAGCCAGGCCTTTGGTGCGCAGCCAGTCGACAGCGGCTTCCATGTCGCCGTCGTTTTCTGTCAGTGCCTTCTTGGCGTCCATCATGCCTGCGCCGGTGCTGTCGCGCAGTTCCTTGACCATGGATGCTGTGATTGCCATCTCTTGGTTCTCCTTTGGAAATCGGGTGCAGGCCCAAGGCCCGCCTCTGTTGGAAATCGGGGCAGGTTACCCTGCCCCGTGTTTCAGGTCCGTGACGCTTAGCCTTCGGCTTTGGCGACGGTCTCTTTCTTGGATTCGATGTCCAGCGGCGCGTCTTTGCCCATGGCATCGTCGTGCAGAGTCTCTTCGGACGCGTTGCCGATTTCGACGCCGGTGCTTTCTTCGCTCACGGCTTCTTCTTCGGGAGCTTCTTCCATGGCGCCCAGATCAACGCCTGCCGCACCCAGCTGAGCCGACATACCATCGAGAGCAGCGCGCGATGCCAGATCGCAGTAAAGCGCGATGGCGCGGGCCGCGTCGTCGTTGCCAGGGATGATGTAGTCAACGCCGTCGGGCGAGCAGTTGGTGTCGACAACGGCCACGACCGGGATGCCCAGCTTGTTGGCTTCTGCGATGGCCAGCGACTCTTTCTTCACGTCGATGACGAAGAGCAGGTCAGGACGGCCGCCCATTTCGCGGATACCACCCAGCGACGCTTCCAGCTTCGCCTGGTCGCGTTCCATGCCAAGACGCTCTTTCTTGGTCAGGCCTTCAAAGCCACGCTCGGACTGTTCGTCGATGTTTTTCAGACGGTTGATCGACTGCGAAACGGTCTGCCAGTTGGTCAGCGTACCGCCGAGCCAACGGTGGTTCATGTAATACTGTGCGCATTTCTCTGCGGCTTCGGCGATCGGCTGAGCGGCCTGACGCTTGGTGCCGACGAAGAGAACGCTGCCGCCCTTGGCGACGGTGTCACGGATCACTTTCAGCGCTTCGTCCAACATGGGGACGGTCTGCGTGAGGTCCATGATGTGGATGCCGTTGCGTGCGCCGTAGATATACGGGCCCATGCGGGGGTTCCAGCGCTGTGTCTGGTGACCAAAGTGTACGCCTGCTTCGAGCAGTTGGCGCATGGAGAACTCGGGAAGAGCCATGTCTTTATACCTTTCCGGTTTAGCCTCATCGGGGGTATGACAGCCTCATGCTGCCAACCGGCGGACGATCTGGGATTTCTCCCCAAAAGGCCCAACCCCGACTGCGGGTTCAAGTGGGGCGCGTATAGGCCAGCGCGCGGCGCAGCGCAAGGGGCTTATTGCAGGCGCGGCTCGCGGTCGGGCATGACTTTCGCATGGCCTGTGCGCACCATCGCTTCGCAGCGTTGCGCCAGCGCCTTGCGCCCGGTGAATTCGGCCACCGGCAGCGGCGGGTGATAGACCACCTCAACCGCGCCTTGCCGTGCCGCAGCCAATGTCGTCAGCAGATGCGCGCCAAAGGACATATCCCCCCACCAGCCATAAAACCGCGGATCTTCGCCCTCAGGCGCGTTGTAGATCACGCTGACCGGCTGGACCGCTATCTCATCCCGCAAGGCTGGGTCAAAGAAGGCCTCAAACAGCGTTGTCTTGAAGGGCAGCACCTGCAGCCCGTCGGTGCTGGTGCCCTCGGGGAAAAACAGCAGCTTATGCCCGGCCAAGAGCCGCGTCCGAAACACCTCTGTCTGGGTGCGCGCCTCAGCCCGGTCGCGGCGGATAAAGACGGTGCCCGTCGCCCGCGCCAACCAGCCGATGCCAGGCCAGCCCGCCACCTCGGATTTGGAGACGAAATAGATCCGTTTGGCTGCGTTCAGCGCGAAAATATCGAGCCATGAGGTATGGTTGGCCACCACCGCGCCGCGCCCTTCCATCGGGGTGCCGCGGCGGATAAAACGCATGCCCAGCACCCAGAACGCCGCGCGGCATACCGTCTGTGTGATATGCGGGGTAATGGGCCGATGCAGACCAAAGATCGGGCGCTCAATCACGCGCAGCAGCAGCAAGACCAGCAATCCGCCGAAGACCAGCAGCGCCAAGCCCGCACCGCGGAGCAGTACGCGCAGCATCCCGGCGGGCGTCAAACGCCGCTCTGGCGGCGGCTGATCGCTGTCCCACGTCGTGCTCATGCAGCACCCCCGCCATAAAAACGCATCTGCCGCGCGCTCATCTGTTTCGTATCAAGGATCAGGCAGACATCCGTGGTGTTGAAGGCGCGGTCGATATAAGCCCCCTCGCCCACGGTGCCGCCCAGCCGAAGGTAGGCTTTGATCAGGCTCGGCACCGCCAACATGGCTTTACGCCGGTCCAACTCGGCCTCGGGGATCAGGTCCATGGGCACGTATTCGCGCGCGCGGACGCGCAGGTCGGACGGTGCCAAATGCCGGTGGTGCAAAAGCGACAGCGGCCCGGCCAGAGCTGCGGTGTCGGTGCCGTGAAAGCTCGCCACACCAAAGAGAACCTCAATCTCATGTTCGGCGACATAGCCCGCAAGTGCGGCCCAAAGGTGGTGCATCGCCGTGCCGCCACGATAGGCTGGGTCAAGACAAGAACGACCCAATTCCAACAGCTTACGCCCCGACTGGACAAGCGGCGCCAGATCGTATTCCGCCGCCGAATAGAAGCCCCCTGCCCGCGCGGCCATATCGCCCCGCATCACCCGGTAGACACCCGCCAGTTTGCCACTGCGCCGGTCGGTCAAAAGCAGATGGTCGAAGTAGGGATCGAAGCGATCCCGCTCCAACCCGGCGGCGTGATCCACCATCGGCCCGCCGCCGCCCAACTCCCGCACGAAAACGTCGTAGCGCAGCCGCTGCGCCGCCTGCACATCGGCCTCCGTCTGTGCCAAGCTGACCTGAAAATCTGCTGCTACGCCCCGCGGCATCGGCCAATCCTATGCCCGAAATGAAAGTCTCCGCCTGATAGGCAATCGGCTGCGCGGGCGCAACAGTTGCGGGGAAAGCGGAAATCGGCTACTCTCCCTATGGTTGCTTTAAGAAAATTTTCTTCCACCGTTAAGGATTTGGAAAGGGTCATCCCTCATCAAAGACCGGCATTAATTCCAAACGAAAGCTGTCTATGACCACTTTGCCTTGGTCACGAAAGTTGACCGTCACCTTGCCGCCGATATTGCTTTGCACCTGCCCAGTGCCCCATTCGGGATGCTGCGGATGCATCACTAACATGCCCGGCGTCAGCAGCGCGTTCAGATCATCCATGCCGTCTCCAATCATTCTAAGGGGCCACCATGGACCAGCTTAACATCGACCTGCCCGCCCTGATCGGCAGCCGCATTTGCCACGACTTGATATCGCCAATCGGGGCCATCAACAACGGGCTTGAACTGCTTCAGATGTCGGGCACTGGGGCCGCCCCGGGGCCGGAGCTTGCCTTGATCGGCCAAAGCGTCGAAAGCGCCTCGGCCCGGATCCGCTTTTTCCGCATCGCCTTTGGGGCTGCGGGCGATCAGACCATGGGCCAGAACGAGGTGACCTCGATCCTGCGCGACCTCTATGCCGCCTCACGGGTTGAGATTGATTGGCAGATCACGAGCCCGCAATCGCGCAATGGCGTGCGGATGGCCTTCCTCGCGCTGCTCTGCATCGAGACGGCCCTGCACCACGGCGGGCGGATCACCATCGCCGAAGAGGCGGGCCGTTGGTCCCTAAGGGCCGAGGCTGACAAGATCGCGGTAGACCCTGAACTTTGGGCGCTGCTGACGCAGCCCGGGGCGGACAGGCGGCTACAGCCCGCGCAGGTTCAATTCGCACTTTTGCCGATTCTGGCCGAAGCACAGGGGAAAGAAATCACGCTCGACAGCGGCGAAACGGCACTGACCCTCTCGTTCTAAAGGTCAGCCGCGCACCGTCCCCTCGCCACGCACGAGGTATTTGAAGCTCGTCAGTTGCGCCGCACCAACGGGGCCGCGGGCATGAAGCTTGCCCGTGGCGATGCCGATCTCTGCGCCCATGCCGAACTCTCCCCCATCCGCGAACTGGGTCGAGGCGTTATGCATCAGGATCGCCGAATCCAGCCCGTTAAAGAACGCCGCGGCGGTCTCGGCATGCTCGGTCAGGATGCAATCGGTGTGCCCCGATCCATACTGGCGAATATGCGCCATCGCAGCATCCAGATCGGGGACAACCCGCGCCGCCACGATCATATCGAGGTATTCCTGCCCCCAATCCCCATCGCTGGCTGGCACCGTGCCAGGGACATCCTGCAAGGCTGCATCAGCGCGCACTTCGACGCCCGCGTCGATCAGCGCCCGGATCACGCCGTTGCCAATGGTCTTGGCGATATCCTCATGGATCAAAAGACATTCCGCCGCGCCGCAGATGCCGGTCCGCCGCGTCTTGGCGTTCAGCACGACCTTCAGCGCTTTTTCGGGGTCCGCTTCTGCGTCGATATAGATGTGCACGATGCCTTCCAGATGGGCAAAGACCGGCACCCGCGCCTCACGCTGGACCAAGCCGACAAGCCCCTTGCCGCCGCGCGGCACGATCACGTCGATGGTGTCGGTCATCGTCAGCATCTCTCGCACCGCCGCCCGGTCGCGCGTCGGAACCAGTTGCACCGCATCCTCAGGCATCCCCGCATCCCGCAGCCCCTGTTGCAGGCAGCCGTGGATGGCGCGCGATGAATGGAAACTCTCGGACCCGCCGCGCAGGATCACGGCATTGCCCGCTTTGAGACAGAGCGCGCCCGCATCCGCCGTCACATTGGGCCGCGATTCATAGATCACACCGATCACGCCGAGCGGCGTGCGCACGCGCTGAATGTTAAGGCCCGAGGGCTGGTCCCATTCCGCGATCACCTCACCCACCGGATCGACCTGTTCCGCGACCGAGCGCAGCCCGTCGACCATGCCACGAATGCGCTCTTCGTTCAGCATCAGCCGGTCCATCATCGCATCCGACAGCCCTTTGTCGCGGCCAAAGGCGAGGTCTTGCTCATTGGCGGCAATGATCTCGGTGCGGTTTTTCCAGACCGCATCCGCGGCACTGATCAGGGCGGCATGTTTACGCTCGGCCGTCGCGGTCGCCAGCTCGGCTGCCGCTGCACGGGCGCGGGCGCCGATATCGGCCATCAGTTCAGAGATATTCTCGATGTCGTTCATAGCCTTATGCCCCTGTCTTCATCTTTGCCTAAAGCGCCATGTCGTCGCGGTGAATCAAAGCCGCACGCCCCGGATAGCCCAAAAGCGCCTCGATCTCCGCGCTTTTGCGCCCCTTGATCTGGCCGATTTCCTCGGCGGAGTAGCGGCTGAGGCCGTGGCCCACGGCGTGACCGGCGGGGTCATACATGGCGATGCTGTCGCCCCGCTCAAACCGCCCTTCAACAGCGGTTACCCCGGCGGGCAAGAGCGACGTGCCCCGCGCCAAAGCCGCCACGGCTCCGGCGTCCAAGGTCACCGCCCCGCGCGGCTTCATCGCGGCGATCCAGCGCTTGCGCGCGGCCTGCGGATCGCTCTGCGCGCTGAACCAAGTGGCATTCGCCCCCCCTTCGAGCGCGGTGAGCGGTCGCATGACGAACCCATCGGTGATCGCCATCGCGCAGCCTGCCGCCGTCGCCGTGCGTGCGGCCATCAATTTGGTTTTCATGCCACCTTTGGACAGGCCCGACCCGGCATCACCGGCCATCGCCTCGATCTCGGGGGTGATGCTCTCGATCACATCGTAGCGTTTCGCAGTCGGATCCTGCGAGGGGTTGGCACTGTAGAAACCATCCACGTCAGAAAGCAAGATCAACTGATCCGCGCCCACTGTCACTGCGATCTGCGCGGCGAGACGGTCATTGTCTCCAAAGCGGATTTCATCGGTGGCGATCGTGTCATTCTCATTCACAATGGGCACCACGCCAAGCGAGAGCAGCTGCTCCAAGGTCGCGCGGCTGTTGAGGTAGCGGCGGCGGTTGGCGCTGTCTTCCAAGGTCACCAGAACCTGCGCCGTGGTGATCCCATAGGGGGCCAGCACCTCTTCATAGGCCCGGGCAAGGCGGATTTGCCCCACCGCCGCGGCGGCCTGCGCCTGTTCCAGCGCCAAAGCAGTCGGCGGGAGACCCAGAACACCCCGGCCAAGCGCGATTGAGCCCGAGGATACCAGCACAACATCGCAGCCCAAGCCCTTGAGCCACAAGACATCTTGCGCCAATCCGGTCAGCCAGTCCCGGCGCAGATTGCCGCTGTCGCGGTCCACCAAAAGGGCGGAGCCGATCTTGATGACGACGCGGCGCGCGGTGCTTAGGGTTGCCAAGGCGCTTCTTCCTCGGTGCTGCGGAAACGCAGGCGGTCTTCGTCGATGTTCTGGCGCAGGGTGCGCAATACGTCCGTCACGCCTTCGCCAGCCACACTGGACATCATCATCACGCTGCCGCCAGAGGCTTTTTCCAATTCTTTCAAACGACTTGCACGTTCTTCCTCATCCAAAGCGTCAACTTTGTTCAACACAGTGACACGCGGCTTTTCGGCCAGATCGCCGCCATAGGCCTCCAGCTCTCCGATGATGGTGTGGTAATCCTCCGCCACGGTTTCGGAAGTGCCGTCGATGAGGTGCAACAACACCGCGCAACGCTCGACATGGCCAAGGAAAAGATCGCCCAGACCGCGCCCTTCGGAAGCGCCTTCGATGAGGCCGGGAATATCCGCCACCACGAATTCAGTGTTATCCACACCGACCACGCCAAGGTTTGGGTGCAACGTGGTGAAGGGGTAATCAGCAATCTTGGGCCGCGCGTTCGACGTGCTTGCAAGGAACGTCGACTTACCCGCATTCGGCAGGCCCAGCAGGCCGACATCGGCGATCAGCTTGAGCCGCAGCCAGAGGGTCCGCTCAACCCCTTCCTGCCCGGGGTTCGAACGGCGGGGGGCTTGGTTGGTCGCGGATTTGAAATGCAGGTTGCCCCAGCCGCCATTGCCGCCGCGCGCAAGCTGCACGCGCTGGCCAAGCTCGGTCAGGTCGGCGATGACGGTCTCCTGATCTTCGTCGAGGATCTCCGTGCCCACGGGCACCCGCAGGATGATATCCTCACCGTCCTTACCCGTGCGCTGTTTGCCCATACCGGGCTGGCCGTTCTTGGCGAAGAAGTGTTGCTGATAGCGAAAGTCGATCAGCGTGTTCAACCCATCGACCGCTTCGGCCCAGACCGAGCCGCCGGTGCCGCCATCGCCGCCGTCCGGGCCGCCATATTCGATGTATTTCTCACGCCGGAACGATACACAGCCGCCGCCTCCGGCGCCGGATCGGATGTAGACTTTGCACAGGTCGAGAAACTTCATGGTCTTGCCTTTCAGGCACGGGAAACGGAGCTAGAGCTTGCGGCTATAGGTCCATGTGGGTACGGCAGCATCGCGGGCCAAGCAATAGGTTTCTGCGTCGCCAAGATAGACAAAACCCGCATTTGTCAGCACCTTGGCCGAGGCCGGGTTGTCATGGAAAACAGAGGCAAAAAGCGCGTCATTGCCCAAGGGGTTGGCGTTTACCAAAGCCTGCACCGCGTCCGAGGCCAGATGGGTGTTCCAGAACGCCGGGGCCACCCAATAGCCGATTTCGGATTGGTTGCGGTCCAGTCGGGTGAGGGAGATCACGCCCATCACTTCGGAACTGTCCGCCCGAGTGCCATCCATGACCCAAACATCTTCTTCACGGTCATCGGACATGGCGCGGGTGACATAGGCTTCGACACTGCCGGGCGGCAGCGGATGCGGGATCGAAGATGTGGCATTGGCGACCCTCGGGTCGCTGGCATACATCTCGATCATGCCCATGTCGGACCGGCGCACCGGGCGCAGATCAAACCGCTCTGTCTCAATAAGGGGTTGGTTCACAATCGCTTCCAACTGCATCGTCATGTTCCTCCTCCGAACAGACTGGATTGGGGGCCTTTGGCCAAACGGGCCGCCCCTGCCCCGATCACGCGCAGGCCGCGCACCGAGGCGTTGACACATTCGACATATTCCTCCCTGCCGAATGTAACGACTTTATCAAAATTCAGCCGCACCCCGCAAAGAGCGGAAAAACGGCCCGGCAGGCCAATGGGCCCTGAACTGGAAAACAAAAACATTGGGGGGTCTTCCCGAAAAGAAAAAGGGACCGGCGGTATCGCCGATCCCTGATTTTTTCAAACCCTTTGGGGTACGGCTTATTCAGCGGCCTCCGCGCGTGGCAGAACCGAAATGAACGTGCGGTTTTTCAGACCCTTGTGGAAGGTCACAGCGCCGTCGACGGTTGCAAAGATCGTGTGATCCTTGCCCATGCCAACGCCTTCGGCAGGCCAAAACTTGGTGCCGCGCTGACGCACGATGATGTTGCCGGGGATGACGGCTTCGCCGCCGTATTTTTTCACGCCAAGGCGACGACCAGCTGAGTCGCGCCCGTTACGGGATGAACCGCCTGCTTTTTTATGTGCCATCTCGGTCTCTCCTTAGCCTTTGGTCTTTTCTTTGGCCTGTTCGACCCAGCCTTCACGCTGGATACGGCCTTTGAAAGACAGTTTCTCGTCAACTTCAGCGATATCCGCTTCGGTCCATGCTGCGATTTGAGCGAAAGAGGTGATGCCCGCTTCGTGCAGCTTTTTCTCAAGTGCGGGGCCAACGCCGCTCAGCGCCTTCAGATCGTCCGCGCCGGCTTCCGACATTTTGTCGGCTTTCTCGGCTTTCGGAGCGGCCTTGGTGGCTTTCGCCTTCTTGGCCTTCTTGATCTGCGCAGCCTCATCGGTCTTGCCGGTGATCGCGGCCACGGCGGCGGCGCTCACGGAACCGGTGCCGACAGCTTCGGATACGCCCGACTTCTCTGCGCCGGAGGCGAGGATGTCGGTGATCTTGACCAGCGTCAGCTTCTGACGGTGCCCCTTGGTGCGCTTGGAAGAGTGCTTCCGGCGGCGCTTGACGAAGTTGATGACCTTTTCACCTTTGATCTGATCAACGACTTCGGCCTGAACGCCTGCATCTTTGACCGTGGGCGCGCCGAGCACGGGGCTGTCGCCGCCCAGCATCAGAACTTCGTTGAACTGGACTGTTTCGCCAGCATTGGCCGCAATACGTTCAACGCGCAGCATATCGCCTGCTTGAACCTTGTATTGCTTGCCGCCTGTCTTGATGACCGCAAACATGCGTCTTCCTTTTCTGTCATCCGCGTTCTGTGGCCCCCGCCTGGGAGTTTGTAGATGGCTTTCCGGCCGATCCGCCTCGAACAGCGCGCCCATGGGGCGTCATTAAAAAACAATCCCGAAAACGGATTACCCGCCGGGATGCGGGCTTATCTACGGAATGGCGGGGCAAGTCAAGCAGGTTTTCTTGGGCGCTGCCCTTGGACCTGTCAGAGGCTTTCGGCCACCATGTTCAGCGCCAGTGCCCGCCCCAGCCCGTAGGAGATATCCTCATAGGCCCGGCCAAACCCATCGAAAAGCCCGCGATTGAGCGCCCGGCCCGCGCCCGTCTCGGCAAAGGCCGCATATTGCGCGATCTCGGCATTGCTTAAAGGATGGTAGGCCAGCAGCATATAGGCGTGCAACCAGACGGAGGTGTCTTCGGTCACCGCATCCAGATCGCCCCCGACATCGGCCAGGAGGTTTTCGTCACTGTCCTCCAACGCACCGCCATCACGCATGCCGCGCAGGAATTGGAAATTGCTGTTCAGCGTCGTGCCGACATTGCGGTCGATCATATCGGAAGCGTCGATCAAACGGCGGATCAAAGCCACCCGCGGATCACCGTCCCCCGCCAGCACCCCGTAGTTCGCCCGCGCAATCTGCTCGACCTCAGGCTCGGCGATGGCGGCGCGGGCGGCATTCTCCAGCCCGACAATCCGCCGCCCCAGTTCGGTGGCATAGAAGGTGATCGCCTCTTCGACATCGTCCGTCGTCATCGTCTCCTCCATGGCGCGGCGCACCATTTCGACCATACGCTCGGGATCGTGGATGCTTTCGACCTGCATCTGCCAGCCCGGACCGCCCTGCCCGCCCAGCATCTCTTGATTCAGCACCTCCGCATGGGCCTGCCCTTCGTCGCTGAGGATCACCGCCGCTTGGCGAAGCTCCAACAGATCGACCAGCACGGTCATCCGCGCGTCGGCCCAAGCGGGCAGCGCCAGAAGCCATAGAAGCGGCGCGAAAACCCAAGCCCGCATCAGATGTCCTGACTGGGCTGCATGGCCGCAAGCCGTGCCGCCACGGCCTCGAACCGGTTGGCCATGATCTCATATTGAACGGCGTTCATCAGCGTGTAGACCTGCTGCATCTTGGGATGCTCCAACGCCTCGGCATAGGCGGCAAGGTCTTCGTCCGAGAAGGATTGATAGGTATAGGCGGCGTTGGCGAGTGCATTGGCGGCGATCTGCGCGCCCAGTTCATCCGCCTGCGCCCGCATCGCCTCGCGCAGGTCCGGCTCTTCCATCTGCAATTCGATCACCCCGGCCCCCGCGGCGGCCAGAAGGAAGCGGATCTGCACCTCTTGAATGGCCCGGACCGAGATTTCCTCGACATCGCTGGCCACGTTCAAGCGCCGCAGGGTCTCCAACCGGGGGGAGCCGATCCGCTCAAGCCCCGCAATGATGGCGGCACCGCTTTCGGCCTTCAACCCGTCATCCTCAGCCATATGCGCCTTGTTCTCGACCGCCACCAAACGCTGGCCCAGATCGGAGGCATAGAACCCGGCGGCATGATCCAACAGGTCATCGCTGAGCGTCTCGGCAAGGATATCCATCGCCATGTCGTGCATCAACGCAGTGTCAAAGACATCGCGCACCAGACGCGACCACTCCGAGCCGAAATCCTCGCTTTGCAGCCCCAACATTTCAGGCGCGGAATCGGCGGACAGGCGAATGCTCTCCAACGCCACGTCAAAGCCGGTCACTTCCAAGAACCGTTCCAGCGCGCCGCGATCCGCCGCCCGCAGCGGCAGAGCAAGCGCGACGAGCAGCATCAACGCGACAACAAAGGGGGCTGCAATCATTCGGTTTTGGCGAAACATGGGCGGTCCTTTCGCAGAATTCTGCCTTTAAACTTAGGCTCTACCAGCCTCGGCGCAATGAAAATCCCCAAACTTTCATGTATTGCGCAAAACCCCTCTTGCCACTGCCGGAAAAGGCGACTAAACGGACCCCCCAGACCCCCGCGGAGAGGTGCCGGAGTGGTCGAACGGGGCGGTCTCGAAAACCGTTGAGCCTTCACGGGTTCCCAGGGTTCGAATCCCTGTCTCTCCGCCACTCACGCCTTGGGCGTGGTGCCAATTTCCCCGATACGAAGACACAGGTCAGTCGCCGCGCAAGCCGCGACGTCACCTTCCTCCAAACCGATCCGCTTAAAGACTACGCACCTGGGTAGAAATCCAACGGCCCAGCCGACACCGTCCCGCTTTGACCAAATCCGCGCCTTGAACATTTCGGCGGATTGTCGCAACTATCCGCGCAGAGCAAGCAAGCGGTTTCATGAGTCCCAGCCAGCCACGGATTTCTACAAGGGACAATAAAATGAAAACCAACACCGCCAAGCGTGTCGCGCTTTCTTGGCTGATGTGCTCGACCGCTACTTTTGCTCATGCGCAAGACGACACGGCCTTCGATCTCGGCGTGCCGCGCATTCAGACCTCAGCCGCTCAGGCTGTTTTGGGCAATGACGAGATCACCGAAACCGAAATTGAACAGCGCAACCCGGCCACCGTGGCCGATGTCTTTGCCGGCGAATCTGCGATCACCGCCAGCGGCGGCGCCCCGATCGCGCAGAAGGTCTATGTGAACGGGATCGAGGAGAGCCTGCTTTCCGTCACCATCGATGGCGCACGGCAGAACAAATCGGCCTTCCACCATACCGGCAACGTCCTTTTGGATCCGGCCCTGCTGAAATCCGTCGAGGTCAGCGCGGGGCTTGCCCCGGCGGATCAGGGGCCAAACGCGCTGGCCGGCTCCATCGCCTATACCACAAAGGACGCCCGCGATTTGCTGGACGGGGATGATCCCTTTGGGGGCCGCTACACGCTGTCCTATGGCAGCAATGGCCAGGGCTTCCGCAATACCCTGACCCTTTTCGGGCAGAACGACGGTTTCGAATATCTGCTGAGCGGCACCCGGGCGACGGGCGACGATTATGAAGACGGGTCCGGCAGCACCATCACCGGCACGCGGGCGGACCTGACCGACTATATCGCGAAATTCGCCTATACCTCGCAAAGCGGCAAACGTCTGAGCTTTTCGGCCTCCGAGACCACTGACAGTGGCCTGCGCGCGTCTCAGGGTGGCTTCATCCGCCCCGACTTTGCCGATGTGATCGGGCGCGACACGGTGCTCTACGAAGCGCTGTCGCAGCGCACCTCCTATACGCTGACCTATGAGGATGAGAACCCCTCGGGCATCTGGGCGCCCTATGCGCAGCTCAGCTACAACGAGCAGGCGATGGACGTAGGCTCGCTCTATGGCGTGAACAAAAGCCTCAGCGGTGTGCTCAGCAACGACTTCACGCTCCGCAACGGCAGCGTGAATGTCGGTGTCGATTTCTTTGACGAAAGCGCCGAAGGCTATGACAACACGGTCAGCCCGCGCAGGTCGAGCGGCCGCGAAGAGCTTAGCAATATCGGCATCTTCGCACAGGCACGGCAGGATCTGTCAGACCGCATTTCCGTATCCTACGGCGGGCGCTATGATTGGGCATCCTTCGAAGGCGCGGATGGGACCGATTTCGACGCCAGCGGCGCCAGCGTCAACGGCTCGGTCGATTACGTCCTGAACGATCAATGGACCCTCAACGCCGGGGCCGCCTCCAGCTGGGGCGGGTATGAGTTGGGCGAGGCAGCATTGGTCAACTTCCGCACCCCGTGGACTTATGACGGCTTCACCACCTCGCGCGCCAATGCGGTGCGTCTGGGCCTGCGCTATGACAGCGGCCCTTGGGCGGTCAAAGGCGCGCTTTTCGACACTGAGATCGAAGACATCAACGCCGTTCTGCCTTCGAGCGGCGCACGCGGTGCCGTGGACGATCTGACATCGCGCGGCTTCGACGGATCGGTCACCTATACCGGCGCGCGCGGCTTCGCGACCTTGAACTACACCTATGCCGATGTGCAGACCAACGACGCCACCACCGCCACAACTGCCTATTACCTTGGCCGTCCGGTGGGCCATATCTTTGGCTTCGAAGCCGGCTATGACGTGACCGAGGAATGGCGCATTGGGGCGACCGCGCAGATCGCTTTGGAGAACGACGATACCGATGTGTCGCTCGACGGCTATGAGGTGGTCAATCTCTACGCGGAATACAAACCGCGGCGGATGCAGAACCTGAACCTGCGCATGGACGTGCAGAACCTGTTCGACGCGACCTATGCAAGCCGCAGCTCCGATGGGCTTGGGCTTGCCAATGTGGTGCCCTTGACCGAACCGGGCCGCACCGTCAGCCTGACCGCGTCGATCAGCTTTTAACGGACGCAGGTATCGCCCCCCTTTGCGCGGGGGCGATACCACATTCCCGCGCTTGCCGCCTGCCCCGGTTCTTTCCGCAGTCCTCCTCCCGCTTGATCCAGATCAATGCAGCCGCGCCCGGCCCGCCCCATAGTGGCCGTGGTCACATGAGGAGCGTCGCCATGCAAAATGCCACAATCACAGTCGTTCTGGGGGTCGAAGCCCGGCCCAATCAGCTAGAGCCCCTCGCCCGCGCGGCGCAGACCCAGGGCACCCATCTGATCGTTCTTTTGCTCAGCGAAACCCCTGCCCTCCCGGTCTATTCGATGGGGGTGGGCGAACTCAGCACCTATTCACTCCCGGCGGGCTGGCAGGCGGATGTGGACGCGGCCCGCGAGGCGGTCGAGAAACAGCGCGCGGAATTTTCGCAGTATCTCACCGATCAAGGCGCCAGCGCGGATGTGCGCGCGGTTTGTGCCGATGCCTCGGCCTTGCGCAACACGGTGGCGCGGGCGGGTCTGACCTGTGACGCTGTGCTTATCGGCACGGACCTGCGCGAGGACAGCCGCCTGTTCGAGGACATCGTGCATGCCGCGCTCTTCGAGACCGCCGCGCCTGTTCTGCTCAACACCGCGCAGGCCAAGGTGGCCCTGACCCCGCAATCGGTCTTCGTTGCATGGAAAGCAGGCATTCCCGCCACGCGGGCGATCCGCGCCGCTTTGCCGACCCTGCGCAATGCGCGCGAGGTAACGGTGGCGCTTTTCGATCCGATCTCGATCTCGGCCTATGACGGGGAAAACCCCGGCACCGATGTCGCCGCTTGGCTGACCCACCAAGGCTGCAACGTCGCGGTGCAGCAATATGCCAGCGGAGGCGAGGACATTGGCACCGCCATCCTGAAACGCGCCAAAGAAACCGGGGCCGATTTGATCGTCATGGGCGCCTATGACCACTCCCGCCTGCGCGAGATGGTTTTTGGCGGCACGACCCGCAGCCTGATTGAACAAAGCGCCTTTCCTGTGCTTCTGTCGCACTAAAACCCGTCGAAAGGAACCGCCCCTATGCGCCCTCACCTCGCTGCCCTCGCCGGGTTTTCCTGCGCCCTCCTCTCCGCCTGTTCGGAGGGGCCTTCTGAGGATACCGGCCGGCTGCGCGCGGGGCAGCGGGTCTATGCCAAGGAATGCGCCGCCTGCCACGGGGCGCAGGGCGAAGGGGGCGGTCCGATGTCCCTGCATCTGGATGTGGTGCCGCCGGACCTCGCCGGGCTGAAACAACGCAATGACGGCTATTTCCCGCGCGAGTTTGTCAGCCGCTTCGTCATGGGCCAGCTTGCGAAGGACGACCCCTCCTCGCCCATGCCGGACTTTTCCGCCGTCGGCCTGCGCCATGTCTACCCCAATGGCGGTGCGGATGGCGAGGTGCTGGAAACCGATTTCGCCAATCTGCTCGACTATCTCGAAGCGATCCAGTGGTAGGGCCGGCGTGGTCGAGGACGCAGTCCTCGGACACGTGACGCATCGCTCCGCATTGCGCCCCCGCCCCCTCTCACGCTATCGGATGCCCTGCCCCGCAGCCCCTACAGACGGACCCCTCGCATGAAGATCAACGACGAAAGCCCCGTTCTACTGGCCCTTCTGGACGCCGCCGTCGATGCCATGGTGGTGGCCGATCACGCAGGCAATATCCTGCGGGTGAACAAAGCGGCGGCCACGCTTTTCGGCCATCCGGTCGAGGATCTGGTGGGACAAAACGTGCGCATGTTGATGCCCGGGGACATGGCCGTTCAACATGACGGCTTTCTGCGCCACCATCTTGAGACCGGAGAGAAACGCATCATCGGCGTGGGCCGTGATGTGGAAGGGCTGCGCGCCGATGGCAGTGTCTTCCCGCTGCATCTTTCCGTGGGCCGCGCCGATATCGCGGGCGAGGTCGCCTTTGTCGGCATCATGCACGATCTGTCGCGCCGAAAAGCCGCCGAGGAGGCCACCGCCCGCTCGCAACGGATGGACGCCATCGGCCAGATGACCGGCGGCATCGCGCATGATTTCAACAATCTCCTGACGGTCGTGATCGGCAATCTAGAACTGCTGGAGATGTCGGAAACCTCGGCCAAAAGCGGCGCGTTGATCTCGGACGCGCTGGAGGCGGCAGAGATCGGGGCGGATCTGACATCGCGGCTGATGGTCTTTGCCCGCAAAACCACGCTGAACGCGGCGGAGATCGACCTCAATGCCGAAGTCTCAAAAGCCGTGGCGATGCTCAAACGCACCATCGGCGCGCATATCGCGGTCGAGACGGGTTTTGCCGAGGATCTGTGGCAGGCCAAGGTGGATGCCACCCAGCTTCAGACCGCCGTGCTCAACATCGCGCTGAATGCTCAAGACGCCATGCCTGGGGGCGGGAAGATAACGCTGGAGACGCGCAACATGCAGCTTGACGACACCTATGTCGCGCAGGAGATCGGCATCGACATGGGCAACTACATCCGCCTGTCGATCGCGGACACAGGCGAAGGCATGTCCGCCGAGACCCGCACCCGCGCGATGGAGCCGTTCTTTTCGACCAAACCGGTCGGCCAAGGCACGGGGCTGGGCCTGTCGATGGTATACGGTTTCATCAAGCAATCCGGCGGGCATATCGCGATCTACAGCGAGTTGGGCAAGGGCACGACGATCAGCCTCTATTTTCCCGCCCTCGTGGACAGCACCGGCACGCGGGCGGCATCCAGCGACGCGCCAGAGCCGCACGCCCAGATCGGCACCGGCCTGCGCGTTTTGCTGGTCGAGGATGATCCGATGGTCTTGCGCCTGTCAGAGCGACGGCTGGTATCGCTGGGGTTCGACTGCGTCACAGCGACCACCGGCGATGCGGCGTGGGACATCCTGCAAGACCGTGACGACATCGACGTGGTCTTTACCGATCTGGTGATGCCGGGGGAGCTCTCGGGCCATGCGCTGGCCAAACGGGTCGCGGCGGAAATGCCCGACCTGCGGATATTGATCACCTCGGGCTTTTCCGAAAACGTCCTGCGTGGCGAGGAAGAGAGCCACGCCTTCGCCCTCCTGCGCAAACCCTATAGGCAAGCGGATCTGGCCGAGGCGTTTCGCGCCTTGCTACAGGACTAACCCGAGGTGGCGGTGGGGCTTTCGGTCAGCACATAGCCCAGCCCGCGCACCGTTTTGATTAACAGCGGACGCGCCGGATCACGCTCGACCTTCTTGCGCAGCCGCGCCACTTGGTTGTCGATGGTGCGGTCCAGAGGCGCCCAATTCTGCCCGTCGATCAGATCCATCAACCGGTCGCGCGACAAGGGCTTTTTCGCGTGGTTCACGAAGGCGGCCAGAAGTTTGAAATCAGCCGTGGTCAGATCCCCCTCCTGCCCGTCACGGCCCACCAGCAGCATCCGGTCGAGGTTGATCTTCAGCCCATCAAGGGCAAGCCACGGCTCTGCATTTCGCGGTGCGGGCACCTCCGCCTCGCGCTTGCCGCTGCGCCGCAGGACGGATTTTACGCGGGCCAAGACCTCGCGCACATGGAAGGGTTTGGTCAGATAGTCATCCGCGCCCAGCTCCAGCCCGACAACGCGGTCGATCACATCGTCCTTGCCCGTCACCATAAAGATCGGCACGTCATGATCGCGGCGAAGGTCGCGCGCGATGTCCAACCCATCCTCCGCGCCGAGGTTCAGATCCAAGGTCACCAGATCGAAAGCCTCCGCCGCGAAGGCCGCGCGCACGCTCTGCGCGTCATGCGCCTCGGTCACAAGGTAGCCGTCGCTTTCAAGGCAGCGCCTCAGAAGCGTCCGGATCTTGGCATCGTCATCAACAACAAGGATCTTCTTCGCGGTCACGCCCATCACCCCAAAAGTTGCGTTTGTATAGTCCGCAACCCAAGCGAGCACCACCCGCCACGCCATCCCCTGCGACAAAGCGTTACAAACGGATACAAGACCACAGGTCGTTCTGCGACATGCGCCTGAGAATGTGACCGCGCCGCAGAAAGGACGATCGCATGTACGTGACGCTATCCAATGAGTTCACCCCCGCAACCAAAGTGCCCGAGGCGCAGCTTTGCCCCCGTACCCCCGCCGCGCAATCGCCGCGCAAACGGCAGGCGGTCGGCAGCCACCTGTTTCGCGAGGGCGATATCGCCAACCATATCTATGAGATCACCTCGGGCGTGTTTCGCCTGACCCGCGTGCTCGACAACGGGCGGCGGCAGGTCATCGCCTTTGGCCTGCCCGGCGACATCATCGGCTTTCCCAATGGCGCGCTGCATCACAGCGATTGCGAGGCGATCGGGGCGGCAGAGGTGATCGCCCACCGCCGCCATACGCTCGATGATTTCGAGGGGGATCACGAGACCCATAAGCGGCTGTTGAACGCCGCCCTGCGTGAGATTTCGGCGATGCAGGATCACTTCATGATGCTGGCACGCAAATCCGCGCTGGAAAAGGTTGCCTCCTTCCTGATCACCTTGGCGGAGCGGACCGGTAGGCCGATCGGCAATTACACCACCTGCGCCCTCCCGATGACCCGCAGCGACATTGCAGATTTTCTCGGCCTGACGATTGAGACGGTGAGCCGCACCCTGACCCGCCTGCGCAAGCAAGATATCATCGCGCTTGAGACCTCCCAGACCGTGCTGATCAAGGATATGGAGGCGCTGATCTCGGCCTCTCAGGCAACCGACTGAGGGCGGGCTTCCATTCAATTCAGAAAACGCGGGTCTCGGCCCGCGTTTCGCATTTTTAGGTCGCCTTTTCAGTATCCCGCTGGTGGGTCTCACCACTGGGGGCCCCATTCTCCAGCAGAATCCGCGCCGCGTCCCCTTCGAGGTCATCATATTGCCCGTTGCGCAGCGTCCAGAGACAGGCCGCAAGCCCTGCCGCACCCAGACAGACAGAGACGGGGATGAGAACGATCAGGATATTCATCGGCGCACCGCATTCAAAACCACGAGGATAGACGAGGAGGACATCACCGCCGCCGCCATCAGCGGGGTGGCGAAGCCCATGACCGCCACCGGGATCGCGACCGCGTTATAGGCGGCAGCCAGGCCGAGGTTCTGGCGAATGCGGCTGCGCGCCCGGCGGGCCAGCCGCAGGGTATCGGCGACCGCCGAGAGATCACCGCCCAGCATCACCCCGTCCGAGGCGACCCGCGCGGCATCCAGCGCCGTGGCAGGCGCGAGAGAGGCATGCGCCCCGGCAAGCGCCGCCGTGTCATTCAGCCCGTCGCCCACCATGAGCACCCGTCTTCCCCGCGCGGCCATATCGCGGACCAGACCGGCCTTGTGCTCGGGCCGAACGGCGGCATGAACCGTGTCAATCCCGAGGGTTTTGGCCAGCGCTTCTGCACGCTGCGCGGTATCGCCGGTGACCATCGCCACCGCCATCCCACCCCCGCGCAGGGCGCTGACAACTTCCGCCGCCCCGGCGCGGGGTGTTTCGGACAGGGGCAAAGGAATACGGCGATCAGGCAGATGCAGTTCCGGCCCCTCCTGCCCGCGACGCAAAGAGACCAGCGCGCCGTTCCACAGGCCGCAAACGCCCTCGCCCGGCACCTCTTGCAGGTCGTGCAGATCGGCGGGCATCTGCCCCTGCAACGCCGCCGCCAAGGCGCGCGAGGCCGGGTGGTCAGACGCCTGCGCAAGGGCAAGCGCGACCGATGCCACCTCTGCATCGAGCGCGGGCAGCCGCGCGACGCCCTCGGTCAGCGTGCCGGTCTTGTCGAAGAGAACCGTGTCGATCTCGGCCAGACGCTCCAACGCCGTGGGGGATTTCAGCAGCACGCCCGCGCGGAACAAACGCCCAGTCATCGCCGCCGTCACCGCCGGAATGGCCAAGGCCAGCGCGCAGGGGCATGTGATGATCAGCGTCGCCGTGGCCACGGCAATCGCGTGATAAAGGTCTCCCGTCAGCGCCCACCAGACCACGAAAGCCAGCGCCGCCAGCCCATGCACCACCGGCGCGTAAAGCCGCGCGGCGCGGTCCGCGATCCCGCTGTAACGGTGCTTGCCGGTCTCGGCGACCTCGACCAGAGCCGCGAGGCGGCGCAGGGTGCTGTCCTCGGCCCGGCGGGTGACCCTTAGGGTCAGCGGCGTGCCAAGGATCACCTCGCCCGCGCAGATCGGCCCGCCCGCTGCCACCGCGACGGGGTCGGCCTCCCCGGTCAGGGCGGAACGGTCCACCATCACCGCGCCCAAGGCGATGCCGTCCACCGGCGCGCGCGCGCCGGCAGCAAGGGCAATGCGGTCGTCGGGCATCAGGGCGCCCACGTCCACCGTCTCACGCCCCGTCGCGGTCAGCCGCGTCGCGCGGGGCAGTTCCAGCGCCGTCAACTCCGCCGCGGCGGAACGGGCCGTCGCCCGTGCGCGATGCTCAAGATAGCGGCCCACCAGCAGGAAGAAGGTCAGCGAGAGCGCCGCATCGAACCAAGTATGCGCCCCGGTGGCAGCGAAAGTTTCATAAAGCGAGGTCGCCGCCGCCAGCAGGATCGCCAGCGCAATCGGCACGTCCATATTCATCCGGCCCGCCCGCAGGGCGACCCATGCCGAGGCGAAGAACGGCACCGCGGAAAAGGCCAAGGCCGGCAGCGCGATGGCGGCAGAGACCCAGTGAAACATCTCGCGCGTGACATCGCCCGCGCCAGACCAGACCGCGACGGAAACCGCCATCACATTCATCATGGCAAAGCCCGCCACGGCGGCGCGGGCCAACAGACGGCGGCCCGTGTCATCCCCCGCAGGGCGCAGGGCGGTCGCGTCGAGTTCATGCGCCTCGAAGCCCGCGTCGTTCAACGCCTGAAGTGCGGCGCTGGCGTCATACCCGGGGCTGAGCACGATCCGCACCCGCTTGGCCCCAAGGTTTACCCGCGCGGCTTTGACCGAGGGCAAGCGGGCCAAGACCCCCTCGACCCCCGCAATACAGGCCGCACAGCGGATCTGCGGCAGGGCAAGGTGGATGGCCTTGTCGTTCTCCGCGATGTGCTGCGCCGCGGCCTCGGCCAAGGGGGTGCCTGCGATACAGCCGGGACAGGCGGCGACGGTCATCGTCTCACCTGCAACGGAATGCGGCGGCGAAAGAGCGTGCCATCGGCGGCGCGCATCTCCACCCGCAGGTTCCAGTTGCCCGGGCCTGCGGTGACCGGCGCGACCCACGCGCGGCCATCCCAAGCGAAGTCGGGCGTCATGTCATCCGCCACGGTGGTCGCCCGGCCCAATGTCGCCGCGATGATCTTGGGCTGCACCACGCCATTGGTATCCTCTACCGCCAAGCGGAGCGTCTCTCCCGTCAACTCGGTCTGCACCGCCCAGCCAAGCGCTTCCTGCGCCGCGCGGTCGCTGTCGAAATTCTGCGAGGCAACGTAGCTCGATTCGGTTTCCTTGCCCGGGAAGGTGCGCACCGCGTTGAAAGCGAGCGCGAGGTTCACCGCGATGATGATCGAAAACCCGCCCACGAAGATTGCCAGCACATGCCAGCCTGTCAGGGGGCGCTCCGGTTGCAATTGCGCTGCGGTCATTGGCTGTCCTTTCCGTTGAATATCGTGTCACCAAAGGCCCGCTCGCCCGAGCGGAGATCTTCGACCCAGAACCGCAGATCGCTGCGCGGTGCGGTGGCGGCGTCACTCTGCGGCGGGGCGATCACATAGACCCGTTGCAGGCGGGTGGTGTCTGCGGGGACGGAAACCACCGAGCCCGCCGCCCCCTCCGCGCTGAGGTCCAAACGACGGTCTCCGGCGAGAGACAGCCGGAAATCCCGCGCCTCCCCATGTTTGTTGCGCAGACGGATGTCATAGGCGTTGCGGATCGACCCGTCCGAGAGGGTGACGAAGGTCGGGTTGCGCACTGGCGCCACGGTCATGTCAATCTCGGGCCGGATGAAGAGCGCCACGACAAGCGCCACACCGATGGCGGCCCAAGCGGCGGTATAGATCAAGGTGCGCGGGCGGAAGACATGTTGCCAAAGCGGCTTGGGCTGCCATGGTGGCGCAGTGGCCCCGGCGACATCGCCCGCGGGCGCCTCGGCAAGGCCCGCCACGGCGGCGCTTTCTCTGGGCGCGGTGGGCGGCTCATCATCCAGCGCAAGGTAGTCGATCAGCCCGCGCGGGCGTCCGATCTTGGCCATCACATCGTCGCAGGCGTCGATGCAGAGCGCGCAGGTGATACATTCCATCTGCTGGCCTTCGCGAATGTCGATCCCCATCGGGCAGACCGCGACGCAGGCGTTGCAATCAATGCAATCGCCCAAGACCTCGCCCTCCCGCGATTGACGGACGCCCGCGGTATTCTTGTCCAGCGCCGCCCCATAACGCGCCACCGCATCGCCGCTGCCGATCGCCTCTGCCGCCGCTTTCTGGCGCTTGACCCCGCCCTTGCCGCGCGGCTCCCCCCGCCATTTGCGGTAGCCGACGGTCAGCGTGCCCGGGTCCATCATCGCGCCCTGGATGCGGGGCCAGGGGCACATGTAAATGCAGACCTGTTCGCGCATGAAACCGCCGAAGATAAAGGTCGTGGCCGTCAGCACGGCGATGGTGGCATAGGCCACGGGCGCGGCTTGCAGGGTCACGAGGTCGCGCGCGAGGCTTGGCGCATCGGCAAAGTAAAAGACCCAAGCCCCGCCCGTCGCCACCGCGATCAGCAACCAGACCAGCCATTTCGCCCCCCGCAACCGTGCCTTGCGCAGGTTCCACGGCGCATTGTGCAGGCGGATACGCGCATTGCGGTCGCCCTCAATCCAGCGCTCCACGGTCATGAAGAGGTCAGACCAGACGGTCTGCGGGCAGGCATAACCACACCAGACCCGCCCCAGGGCGGAGGTAAACAGGAACAGCCCCAGCCCCGCCATGATCAACAGCCCGGCCACGAAATAGAACTCATGCGGCCAGATCTCGATCCAGAAGAAATGGAAACGCCGGTTCGCAAGATCGACCAGAACCGCCTGATCCGGCAGGTTCGGCCCCCGGTCCCAGCGGATCCACGGGGTCATGTAATAGACCCCAAGCGTGAGGATCAGGATTACCCACTTGAGCCGGCGAAAGAACCCGCTCACCCGGCGGGGGAATATCGGCTCGCGCGCGGCGAAAAGCGGGGGGGCGGCGTTGGACATGGGCAGTAGGCTCCGGTGTTACGTCTTGCGGCCTACACCCGTGGGGCGCAGGCCGCTTTGATCTGCATCAATCCGCAGATTATTTGTCATCCGGTTCAGTCGGCAGCAGCGCCCTCGGCATCGACCGTGGCCTCGCCGCCGCCCAGACCGTGGACATAGGCGGTCACGGCGCGCACCTCGGCCTCGCCCAGACGGGCCTGCCACGGCGGCATCACCCCCATGCGCGGCGCTTTGAGCTGCCGCAGGATCGCCTCATGACTGCCGCCGCGCAGCCAGATCGCATCGGCAAGGTTCGGCGCGCCCATCTCACGGTCGCCAAGGCCACGCTCCCCATGGCAGGCGCTACAGTTGTCGGCATAGACCCCTGCCCCCGCCTGCGCCGCGCCCGCGTCATGCTCAAGCCCCGAGAGGCTGCGCACGAAATGCACGGTGGCGTCGAGGTCGGCCTCCTCCATCCAATCAAACGGCGGCATCTCCGAGAAACGCGCGTCGGGGTCATCCTCGTTGCGGATGCCGTGGCGCACGGTATAGGCGATCTCCTCCATCGTGCCGCCCCAGAGCCAATCGTCGTCCAGAAGGTTCGGATAGCCCGAGGCCACCACACCCCCTGCCCCGGCGCCATGACATTGCGAACAATTGGCCGCAAAGACCGAGCGCCCGGCCTGTGTCGCGAAACGGTGCAGCTCTTCGTTGTCCTTGAGCACTGCCAGATCGACGGTGACGAGGCTTTCGGTCAGATCGGCATTAGACAGGTCCACCCGCGCAATCTCGGCGGCGACTTCGCCCCGGGTGGAATAGCCGAGCAGCCCCGCCGTCGCGCCTGAGACCATCGGCCAGGCGGGATAGAAGATGGTATAGATCACGCCCCAGACGACGGTGGCGTAGAATGTCCAGAGCCACCAACGCGGCAGCGGCGTGTTCAGCTCTTCGATCCCGTCCCAACTGTGGCCTGTGGTCTCGGTCCCGGTGGCGGGGTCGATCTTGCGTTTATCGGTCATGTGCGGGCTCCGTCATTGCGGGCTTGATCGGGGTCGTCGTTGCGAAACGGGACGGCGGCGGCATCGTCGTGCAGGGCGCGCGAGCCGGGGCGAAAAGCCCAAGCGATGACGCCCAGAAAGATCAGCGTCAGGATCAACAGCGCCCAGCTATCCGCCAGTTCCCGCAGGAAGGAATAGGTGTCCATTGCGGGCTCCTCAGCGGCTGGCATCAGGCACGAAGGTCGAGAAATCGACCAGCGTTCCGAGCATTTGCAGATAGGCGATCAGGGCATCCATCTCGCTCACCCCCGGCTGGCCGTCGAAGTTGCGCACCTGCGCGCCGGGGTAGCGGTCCAGCAGCTCGTCGTAATCGCCGAAAGGATCGACCTGTACCCGGAAATCGCCACGGACATTCGCGATCATCTCATCGCTATAGGGCACGCCGACCGTGCGGTGGGTGGCCACCAGATCGGTCACATCCTCAGGCTCAAGCTTGGCCTCCATCAGGAAAGCGTATTTCGGCATGACGCTTTCCGGCACCACCGATTGCGGGTCCATCAGGTGGTCGACATGCCACTCGTCCGAATAGCGCCCGCCCACGCGCGCCAAATCCGGCCCGGTGCGTTTGGAGCCCCATTGAAACGGATGGTCGTACATGGATTCGGCGGCAAGGCTGTAGTGGCCGTAACGCTCCGTCTCGTCGCGCATCGGGCGGATCATCTGGCTGTGGCAGACATAGCAGCCCTCGCGCACATAGATCTCGCGCCCCGCCAGTTCCAGCGGCGAATAGGGGCGCATGCCCTCAACCTCTTCGATGGTATTCTCCAGCCAAAAGAGCGGCGCGATCTCAACGATCCCGCCGATGCTCACCACCCCGAGCGAGGCGATCAGCAGTAGCGTCGCATTGCGTTCAAACCGCTGGTGAAAGGTGATGGCCTCCGTCTCGGGTGGCAGCTCGTTGGGGATTTTGCCCGTCTTCAAGCCTTCGCTGGCGGTCACCACCTTGGGGTCGTCAGCGGGGTCATAGTTGGGGCTGTGGGGGTTCTTGGCCATTGATCTTACTCCGCTGGCAGGGCGACGGTGACGGGGCGGGCTTGCGGGGCGCGGATGGTCATCCACATGTTCCAGACCATCACCGCACCCCCCGCGAGGTAGAGCACCCCGCCCAGACCACGGACCACATACATCAGGAATTTCGCTTCGACGGTGTCGGCAAAGCTGTTGACGAGGAAGCCATTGGCGTCGACCTCGCGCCACATCAGCCCCTCCATGATGCCCGAGACCCACATCGACGCGGCGTAGAGCACGATCCCGAGGGTCGCGAGCCAGAAATGCAGGTTGATCGCCGACAGCGAATGCATCTGCGCCCGGCCCCAGAGCCGCGGGGTCAAAAAGTAGAGCGCCCCGAAGGTG
Organism: Sulfitobacter sp. 1A15299; assembly: GCF_043556915.1. Lineage (NCBI taxonomy): Bacteria > Pseudomonadati > Pseudomonadota > Alphaproteobacteria > Rhodobacterales > Roseobacteraceae > Sulfitobacter > Sulfitobacter sp. 1A15299. The sequence goes on from NZ_JBIFFJ010000013.1 coordinate 28,360, forward strand.
ATCAGCCCGTTCCAGCCAAGCGCGCCGGAATGCACATGGCCGATGGTCCAGTCGGTGTAGTGGCTGAGGCTGTTCACCGCCCGGATCGACATCATCGGCCCCTCAAAGGTCGACATGCCGTAGAAGGCGAGCGAGGCCACGAACATGCGGATGATCGGATCGGTGCGGATCTTGTCCCAAGCGCCTTCGAGCGTCATCAGCCCGTTGATCATGCCACCCCATGAGGGCATCCACAGGATAATCGAGAACACCATCCCCAGCGTCGCCGCCCAATCGGGCAAGGCGGTGTAGTGCAAATGGTGCGGACCGGCCCAGATGTAGAGGAAGATCAGCGCCCAGAAGTGGATGATGGACAGCTTGTAGCTATAGACCGGGCGGCCCGCCTGTTTCGGCACGAAGTAATACATCATACCCAGGAACCCGGCGGTCAGGAAAAAGCCCACGGCGTTGTGGCCGTACCACCACTGCGTCATGGCATCCTGCACGCCCGCGAAGACCTGCACCGACTTCGAGCCCCAGATCGACACCGGGATGGCGAGGTTATTGACCACATGCAGCATGGCCACGGTGATGATGAAGGCCAGAAAGAACCAGTTGGCGACATAGATATGACGCTCGCGCCGCTTCAGGATCGTGCCGAAGAAGACGGCGAGGTAGACCAGCCAGACGATGGTGAGCCAGATGTCGACGTACCATTCCGGCTCGGCATATTCCTTGGATTGGGTCGCGCCCAGCAGATAGCCCGTGGCCGCCAGAACGATGAACAGCTGATAGCCCCAGAAGACGAACCAAGCGGCATTACCCCCCCAAAGTCGCGCCGAAGAGGTGCGCTGCACGATGTAGAAAGAGGTGGCGATCAGCGCGTTGCCGCCAAAGGCGAAGATCACCGCACTGGTGTGCAGCGGACGCAGGCGGCCAAAGTTGGCATAGGGCTGCGCCCAGTCGATGTTCAGCGCGGGAAAGGCCAGTTGGAAGGCGATGAAGGTGCCGACCAAAAACCCCACCACGCCCCAAAAGGCGGTGGCGATGACGCCATAGCGAATAGGGCCATCCATATAGCCCTGCGGCGCCACAGCTGCGACAGGCACCGCGCCGTCGACAGGCATCCGGCGCAATTGCCAGAAAAACAACCCTGCGGCCACCAACATGACCAGCAGGGCGTGAACCATATAAGCCGGATCGCGCGCCCAATCCGCCCCGAGTGCTGCAAAGAACACTATAAGCGCAAGCACGATCAACTTGAGCGTATCGAACATATTCCGAATCCCTTCATCTTTGGGAGACGGATCGCATGGGCCCCAAGCCGCCGCTTTGATCTATGTCAAAACTCGGCGGATAAGCCTGCGAAGGGGGCGTTTTTCGTAGGGCGACGGCCTAGCTCTTGGACCGCGCCCCTCTGGGGTCATACATCGGTTTCAGACTGGCCTCGGCCTTGATCCGGCGGCCTGCCACGTCGATCTCATAGGTCGAGGCCAGCAGATCGGCGGGGCTTTCGCCCGCGCAGGGCACATAGCCCAGCCCGATCGCTCCGCCCAAGTGATGGCCATAGTTGCCGGAGGTGAGATAGCCCACGATCACCCCCTCCCGCAGGATCGGTTCGGCGTGGTAGAGCAATGGCTCTGGGTCTGTCAGGCGGAATTGCAGCATCCGCAGCTTCAGCCCCTCCTCCTTTTTGCGCAGCACCGCGTCGCGACCGATGAAATCGGGCTTGTCGGTCTTCACCGCAAAGCCCAAGCCTGCCTCCAGCACATGATCCTCGCAGGTTATGTCATGGCCGAAGTGGCGAAAGCCCTTTTCGATCCGGCAACTGTCCATCGCGTGCAGGCCGCAAAGCTTCAGGCCAAAGGCCGCGCCTGCGTCGATCAGCACCTCAAACACATGGCCCGCCATTTCGGCGCTGACGTAAAGCTCCCAGCCCAACTCGCCCACATAGGACACCCGATGCGCCCGGGCGAGGCCCATGCCGATCTCGATCTCGCGCGCCATGCAGAAGGGATGGCTGTCATTCGAGAAGTCATCGGGAGAGACCGCCTGCAAGACCTCCCGCGCCTTCGGCCCCATGAGGGCGATCACCGCCTCCCCCGCCGTCACATCCGTGATCACCACCATCCGGTCGCCCGTATGGCGGCGCAGCCAAGTCTCATCCGCAAGCCGCGTGGCCGCCGGGGTGACGACGAGGTAGGCCGTCTCGCTCAGCCGGGTCACGGTGACATCCGCCTCGATCCCGCCGCGCGGGTTGAGGAATTGGGTATAGACGATCTTGCCCACCGGCACCGCCATCTGCGCGCCGCAGACGTGGTTCATGAAAGCCTCGACCTCTGGCCCCTCGACGCGGATTTTGCCGAAAGACGACATATCGTAAAGCCCCACGCCCGCGCGAATGGCGGCATGTTCGGCGGCTTGATTGCCGAACCAATTCTGCCGGCCCCAGCTATAGCGATACGCGCGCGTTTGGCCGGGATCGGCGAACCAATTGGCCCGTTCCCAGCCTGCGAATTCACCCATGACCGCGCCATGCTCCAGCAGATGCGCATGGAGCGGGCTGCGCCGGATGCCCCGCGCGGTGGCCTTTTGGCGGTAGGGGAAGTGATCGGCATAGAGCAGCCCCAGCGTTTCGGTCGACCGTTCCGCCAGATAGGTCTTGTTGCCCTGAAACGGCTGCATCCGCGCGATATCCACATCACCCAGATCAAAGGGCCTCTGCCCGTCTTCCATCCATTGCGCCAGCGCCATGCCCGCCCCGCCCGCCGATTGGATGCCGATCGAATTGAACCCGGCGGCGACCCAGACATTATCCATCTCGGGCGCTTGGCCAAGGTGATAGGCATCGTCGGGGGTGAAACTTTCGGGACCGTTGAAGAAGGTATGAATCCCCGCCTCCGCCAGCAACGGCAGCCGTTTGACCGCCATTTCGAGGATCGGCTCGAAATGGTCGAAGTCCTCGGGCAGTTGATCGAACTCGAAACTCTCGGGGATGCCCTCCAGCGCCCATGGTTTGGCCACAGGCTCGAAAGCGCCAAGCAGGATCTTCCCCGCATCCTCTTTGTAATAGGCGTATTCATCGGGGATGCGCAGCACCGGCAACTCGCGCAAAGTGGGCACAGCCTCGGTGACGATATAGAAATGCTCACAGGCTTGCAGCGGCACGTTGCTGCCCAGCATCCGGCCCACGTCTCGCCCCCACATACCCGCGCAATTGATGACATGTTCGGTCTCGATCCGGCCCCTGCTGCCATCCTCCCCGGTCCAATCCACCGCCGTGATCCGACGCCCCGCACGGGCGACCCCCGTCGCCTTGACCCGCTCGGCCACCACCGCGCCACGCGCCCGGGCGCCCTTGGCCAGGGCCAGCGCGATATTGGAGGGATCGCCCTGCCCGTCTTTCGGCAAATAGACCGCGCCGGTCATGCCTTTGGTCTCCACATGGGGGTATTTCGCGCGGACCTCTTCGGGGGTGATCTCTTCGACCTCGACGCCAAAAGCGCGGGCCATGGCGGCCTGACGCAAGATCTCCTCGCGCCGCGCAGGCGTTAGGGCGGCGGTGATCGAGCCCACACGTTTGAAGCCTGTGGCGACCCCGGTTTCCCCCTCCAGCGCGCCGTAGAGTTCTTGGGAGTATTTCGCCAGCCGCGTCATGTTCTGCGTCGCGCGCAGCTGTGCGATCAGCCCCGCCGCGTGCCATGTGGTGCCCGAGGTCAGTTGTTTGCGCTCCAGCAGGACCACATCGGTCCAGCCGAGCTTGGTCAGATGATAGGCAACCGAACAGCCGATCACGCCACCCCCGATAATCACCGCGCGGGCTTGGGAAGGAAGCTGTCCCATCTCAAACCTCCTGCGCGCGGATGCGCGTGTTTTGGCTGTCCCAAAGCGGGGCGTCGGGCTGCACCGTGGCGCGGTAGCTTTGGCCATAGATTTCGACCGTAAGTTCGGTGCCCGGCACGGCAGCATCAGCCCGCACCACGCCGAGGGCGATGGAGGCATCGACCCGGTAGCCATAGCCGCCGCTGGTCACCTCGCCCACGGCATCTCCGTTCAGGCGCAGCGTGGCCATCGGCGGCGCGTCTTGCGGGTTGCCTTCGACCACCAGTGTCACGAAGCGGCGCTGCGGCCCTCGCGCCTGCTCTGCGATCAGCGCTGCTTTGCCGGGGAAATCCTTAGGCTTATCCAGACGCAGGAAACGGTCCAATCCGGCCTCAAGCAACGTATACTCCTGCAAGAGATCGCCCTTCCAGGTTCGATACCCCTTTTCCAGACGCATGGAATTGAGCGCGAACATCCCGAAAGGCGTGGCACCGCCCGCAATCACCGCGTCATAGATTGCAGGCATGTCTTCGGGGGCCGCGTGGATCTCCCAGCCCAACTCGCCCGCGAAACAGACCCGGGCGAGCAGCGCAGGCGCGCCCTCTACCGACGCCTCCTGATGGCTGAGCCACGGCAGCGTCAGATCGGCCTCCGGGGCCAGCGGCGAGAGCAACGCGCGGGATTTGGGGCCGCAAAGGATCAGGGTCGAGACCGCGTCGGTTCGGTCCGTCAGGCTGATCTCACCCCCTTGGGGCAGCGCATCGCGCAGCAGTTCAAAGTCATGCCATTGCGCCGGGGCGGCGGTGATCAGGGTGAAGTCATCTTCTGCATGGCGCAGGATCGACATCTCGGTCAGCACCCGGCCCCGGCTGTCGGGGAAATAGCCCAGCGTCATCCGCCCGACATTGGGAAGCGCCCCCGCAATCCGGCCCCGCAGCCATTCCGCCGCACCCGGCCCCGCAAGCCCAAAACGCGAGAACCCCGGCAGATCGAGCACGCCCGCATGATCACGCACCGCCGCGACCTCCTCACGAACCCGCGCCGCCCATGGCCCCTCGCGGTCCCATGTCTGGGTCGCGGCCTTCGAGGTGTCATCACCGGGTTTGGCAAACCAATTCGCCCGCTCCCACCCGTTGTAAGCGCCCATCTGACCGCCCGCGTCGCACAGACGGTCGTGCAGCGGCGACAGCTTTTTGTCGCGCCCGGCGGGCCATGCGTGATACGGGAAATGCATCGCGTATTCATGGCCATAGGTCTCAAGCGCCTTGGCGAGGGTGTAGTCGTGATCGGCATGGGCGGTGTAGCGGCGCGGGTCGACATCCCACATGTCCCATTCCGTTTCACCTTGCGTGATCCATTCGGCCATGACCTTGCCCGCGCCGCCGCCCTGCGCGATGCCAAAGGTAAAGCTATGCGCCTCAAAGGCGTTCGGGACGCCGGGCATCGGGCCCAGCATCGGCAGCCCATCGGGCGCATAGGGGATCGGCCCGTTGATCACCCGGCCGACACCGCTCTGGCCTAACAGCGGCATCCGCGCCATGGCGTCTTCGATATACCATTCCAGCCGATCCAGATCGTCGGGATAAAGCTGAAAGCTGAAATCCTCGGGCATGGGATCGTCGGGGGTGATCCAATGCGCCTTGCAGTTGCGCTCATAGGGGCCGAGGTTCAGCCCGTTCTTGTCCTGCCGCAGGTAGTAGGAACTGTCCACATCGCGGACCATCGGCATCTTATGGCCCTTCTCGGCGGTCCAAGCGGCAAGCTCGGGGATTTCCTCGGTCAGGAAATACTGATGGCTCATAACCACCGCGGGCACGCAGCGGCCCCCATGGGGGCGGAACCATTCGCCCACCCGCTGCGCATAGTATCCGGCGGCATTAACCACCTTCTCACAGCGGATCGCGCCCTTGTCGGTATGGACAATCCATTCATTCCCTTCACGATCAATGCCGGTCGCGGGGGTGAAACGGTGTATCGCCGCGCCCGCCTCCCGCGCCCCTTTGGCGAGGGCTTGGGTCAGCTGCGCCGGGTCGATGTCACCGTCCAAGGGATCCCACAGACCGCCCGCCAGATCGTGCAGCTCTATGAAAGGGTTGTGATCCTTCAATTCGGCGGGGGTGCACATCTCCATCCCCAGCCCCTGCGCGCGGGCCATGGAGGCGACATGCTCAAACTCCTGCATCCGCTCGCGGCTATGCGCCAGACGCAGCGCACCGGTGACATGGTAATTGATCGGATAGCCCACCGCCTCACCCAAACCGCGGTACATCTCAAGCCCGTAGCGCTGCATGTTCATCACCGCCCATGAGTTCGAGAAATTCGGACAGTTGCCCGCCGCATGCCAAGTGGAGCCTGCGGTGAGTTCGTTCTTTTCCAGCAGAACGCAATCGGTCCACCCCGCGCGGGCGAGGTGATAGAGGGTCGAGACCCCAACCACACCGCCGCCGATGATCACCACCCGTGCCGTTGTCGGAAAATCAGCCACATGCCCCTCCTATCGCCATGCATCACCAAGGGGCTGGCCAGAGGCACCCCCGGTCAGTTTGGCATTGTTTAAATTGATAAAAATTCGGCTCAGTAAACCGGGGGAGAGATCACCCAGACCACCACGGCGGGCGTGTCGTAGGGATTGTCCCAAGTATAGTAGTCGCCCCGAATGCGAAAGCTGTCGCCGGGGCCAACGGAAAAGCGGCGCTCCGCGATGGTGAGGTTCAACCGGCCCGAGATGACAAAGCCGACCTCCTGCGTTTCGCGTCTGACCGGCGCTTCCAACCCCGAATAGGCGGCAAAGGTCGAGTGGATCACTTCGAAACTGTCGGTGAGATCCGGGGAAAGCAGCTCTTCCGTCAAGCCATTGGCCGCGCTTCCCATGGCACGCCGCGCCCCGGCCCGCACGACATAGCCACGTTCTTCGGGGCTTACCGTCGCTTCGCCAAAAAGCAGCGAGATCGGCACCTCCAAGATCTCGGCGATGCGGCGCAGGTCGGCGATGGAGGGGGTCGAGATGTCGCGTTCGATCTGACTGACCCAGCCGACAGACCGGCCCAAAGCCTCGGCCAAATCCGTCAGAGTCAGTTTGCGCCCCTTGCGGATCGCCCGTAGGTCGGCCCCCAGAGAGCGTGGCCCCATGGCCTCCGCCCCGGGCCTTTTCGCTCGGGTCATGTGAAAATTTCCTCCATTTTTTCACTATGGCGCGGAATTCGGCGTCTGGCAAGGGGGGCTCCTTTTAAACAGAAGGGGATGGCGGGCGGGGTTAAGACCGCCCTTTCCAAGGCACCAGCAACCGCTCCGCCTTGCGCATTAGCATGTCGATGCCAAAGCCGATGATGCCGATCAGGATGATCCCCATGAGCACGATATCAGTCAGCTGAAATTTGGAAGCGACCATGATCATCATCCCCGCCCCCTTCTCGGCCGCGACCAGTTCGGCGGCGACCACCGTGCCCCAGCAGACCCCCATCGCGACCCGCGCGCCGGTAAAGATCTCGGGCAATGAGTTCGGCACAATGACATGGCGCATGATCTGCGCCTTGGACGCGCCCAGCGAATAGGCCGCATGGACCTTGGTGATATTCACCCCCGACACGCCCGACCGCGCGGCGATGGCCATGATCCACAGCGCCGCGAGGAACAGCAGGATGATCTTGCCCAGCTCACCGATCCCCGCCCAGATGATCACCAGCGGGATCAGCGCGAGCGGCGGCACCGGGCGCATGAATTCGACAATCGGATCGAACCAGCCGCGAAACCAGCCCGATAGCCCCATGGCATAGCCCAGCGGAATGCCCACCAGCGCTCCGAGGGCGAACCCCACGACCACGCGGAACAGCGAATAGCCCAGATGCTCCCACAGGGTGCTGTCGCGGTAGCCTTGGCTTGAAATTTCAGCAAGGCGCGACACCACGGCTTCGGGAGGCGGTAGCCAGATCGGCTCCATCTGCCAGCCTTTTGCAGGCTCGAAGTTCAGCGTGCCCTTGGGTGACATGCCGACGCGGCCAAACTCGGTCTGGACCTCACCCCCGGGCGCGATCTCTTGCCCGTTCACGGCGATGACCCGGTGCCCGAGATCGCGGCCCTTCTCGTCATTCTTATCAACACGCAACAGCCCCGAGCGCCAAGCGCCGATGGTGAAAGCGTCATTCTTGGCCCAGCCATCGCCCGGGTCGACCTGCGGCGTCTCGGCGTCTTCGCCCACCGGATGCACCAGCACCGTGATCGTGCCGTCATCGCGGGAGCCATCATCGGCCTCAGCGGTATAGGTCAGCTCGGCCAGCCCCTCGAACGGGCCGGGCGCGTGTAAAAATCGAGGCAGCAGGGACGAGCCGGTGAAAGCCCCCCACAGCAAGAAGATCGTCAGGATCGAGATCACGCTGGCGGTGCGGTTCGAGGTTACCGCGCTTTCGTCGCCGAAGGTTACCGTCTTGCGCGCCGCAAAGCCGCTGGCTGTCTGATCGACCACCAGACGAACAAGAAAGAAAGAAAGCGCGAAGATGACGATATAAATCAACAGGATCAGCATCATGCCCCCTCCGTCCGGCCCATGATCTCTTCCTCCATGTCCCAGATCATGCCGAGTATTTCCTCGCGCCTTTCGGCGAATTCCGGGTGTTTCTTGACCTCACGCAGGTCTTGGCCCACGCCCAGATCGGCAAAGGGCAGACGGTATTCGCGGTGAATGCGCCCCGGACGCGGCGCCATGACCAAAAGCCGCTCGCCGAGCAGCAGCGCCTCTTCGACCGAATGGGTGATCAGGATGATGGTCTTGCCGGTCTCTTTCCACAGTTTCAGCACGAGGCTTTGCATCTTTTCGCGGGTCAGCGCGTCCAGCGCGCCCAAGGGTTCGTCCATCAAGATCACATCAGGATCATTCGCCAAACAGCGCGCCAGCGCCACCCGCTGCTGCATCCCGCCCGAGAGCTCATAGATCGCCTTTTCCTTGAAATCGCCCAGCCCGACGATATCGAGCAGATGGTCGACCTCGGCCCCATATTGCTTTTCGCCCTGCCCCTTCATGCGCGGACCAAAGCTCACGTTTTCGCGCACCGACATCCACTCGAACAGTGCGCCCTGTTGAAAGACCATGCCACGCTCGGCATCCGGCCCCGTGACGCTATGGCCGTTCAGGACGATCTCGCCGGAACTCGGGGCAAGGAAACCGGCAACGATGTTGAGCAACGTCGTCTTGCCGCAGCCCGAGGGACCAAGCACCGACATCAACTCCCCCGCCGCGAGGTCAAGCGATACGTCCTCAAGCGCCTGCACATGACTGCCATTGGGCAAATCAAACCGCATCGACAGGTTTTCGATTTTCAATCCCGACATGCCGCCCCGCTGCTTTTTCGTTATCGGCGTGCCCCTGCTGCCCGGCGCCTCGCAATCAGGCACCGGGCTGCGGCGGGGCGGCCTATTTTTATGCCGCTCGGCTTACATATCGCTCGCGGCTTGCAGCGGGCCGGTGTTTACCGCGTCTTCATAGCTGTCGAGTGCGCCGTCGATCGCGCCGGCTTCGACAAAGACATCGGCCACGCCTTTCATGAACTCCTGCGCGCCCCCGCCGAGCCATTTCTCTCCCATCTGCTCATCGACCGACGGGAAGGAGAAGGTGGCGATGGTTTCCATCGTGGCGTCTTCGTCCATGCCCGCGTCCTTGGCGATGACGGGCAGCATCTTGTCGCGGTTGGCCTCATCCGCCCACATCGCATTTGCCTTGGCCGTCACGCTTAGGAAGGCGGCGACCGTGTCGGAGTTCTCGGCCACCCAAGAGGCTGGGCCGGAGGTCACGTCGAAGACCAGAATGCCCAGTTCTTCCTTCTCGGCACCGGTCAACAGAATATTGCCATGTTCCATCATCCGGCGCAGCGACCCGCCCCAGCCGCATGCCATATCGACCGATCCCTGCGCGATGGCCGCGGCCCCATCGGGTGGTGCCATATCCACCACGTCGAGCGATCCAACATCGACACCGAAGTGATTCATTTGCTTAAGAAAACCGTAATGCGCAGCCGTACCGAGCGGCACCGCGACCTTCTTGCCCGTCAATTCCTCGGCAGAGGATTTGTCGATCTCCAGCGCCTCGCGCACGACGCAATTGTCATTCTCGGAATAGCTGACCGCGACATCAAGAATTTGCAGGTCTTGCCCTGCCGAAGTGGCGACCACAAAGGGCGGCACGCCTTGGCTCAGCGACATCTGCACATCCCCCGAGGCCATCGCCGCCGACATGGCGGTGCCGGAATCGAAGCTTACCCAATTCACCGTCGTGCCGAGCGCTTCGTCATACATCCCTTCCGCTTTCGCGTATTGGAACGGCATCGGCCATTCGAGGAAATACCCAACGGTCAGATCCTGCGCGGCGGATTGACTGACCCCCAGCACAAGCAGGCTGGCGGCGGTGCCCATCAGTTTCACGGTCTTCATGATAGTCTCCCTTGGTTTGTTATGGTCGCGTCTTGCAGTCGAACTCCCGTTCACATGGATCGCGACCATCGGCCCAGTCAGAGATCAGGAAGGGCAAGCCCCGGGTCATGTGAAAAAATCCCTCACGATTTCACGATACGGGCGAAATCGAACTTTTCAACAATTTTCTCACGCCGCAGCGCAACATAATTTCAAAGTTAAGAGGTATACGTAAAAATGCATTAAAACGCGTGTTATCTGTGAGACATACGCGGAATTTCTAAACAGAAATTTAATGTTTCTGGCTGACCGTCAGCCTCAACCCAACGATTTGGGGAGTCTTAACCAGCAGGAATGCCCCGGCCCGTGCCTTGGGCGATCTTGACCCGCGCGAACGCGGGTCAAGTCTATCAATACCCCTTTAGAACAAGCGCTTACCAGGAGGTGATTACCGTGCCCTGATAGCTTTCTTCGATAAAGGCTTTGATCTCATCGGAGTGATAGGCCTTGAGCAATGTCTCAACCCATGCCGCTTCCTCGTCGCCTTTGCGGACGGCGATGACGTTCACATAGGGGTTTTCGGCACTTTCCATCGCGATGGAATCTTCCTTGGGGCTGAGGCCCGAAGCAATCGCGTAGTTGGTGTTGATCAAAGCCGCATCCAGATCGGCCAGCGAACGCGGCAGTTGCGCGGCGTCGAGTTCTTTAAAGGACAAGTCTTTGGGGTTTTCGGTAATATCGAGGACGGTCGGCACCAGACCTGCGGCCTCATCGACCTTGATCAGCCCAAGTTCCTGCAGAACCAACAGCGCGCGGCCACCGTTCGTGGGATCGTTCGGAATGCCGAATGTCGCACCGTCTTCGAGGTCGGCAAGATCGGTGATCTTGTCGGAATAGACGCCCATCGGGGTGGTGATCGTGTTGCCGACCACGCTCAGCTCAAAGCCGCGGTCCTTCATCTGCGCTTCGAGGTAAGGCACATGCTGGAAGGAGTTCGCCTGAATGTCGCCATCGGCCAGCGCTTGATTCGGCACCACATAGTCAGAGAATTCGACCACGTCGATTTCGAGCCCCATAGGCTCCGCGATGCGGGCAACTTCTTCCATGATTTCAGCGTGTTCGCCGGGCGAAACGCCGACTTTGATTTCCTCGGCGGCAAGGCCAGTGGCCATCAGCGCCAGAACGGAGGTGAGTGTTGTAAAACGAAGCATATTAGTCTCCTTATTTTGAGAGAGCGGATGGAAGGCGCGGCCTATTGGCCGCCACTTTTGGTGGCCCGTTTGTCCACGGCGCTGGCGATACGCTCGCCGATGGATTGCACAAGCTGCACCAGAACGATGAGGATGATCACGACAATCGCCATGACATCGGGCATAAAGCGCTGATATCCATAGCGGATACCCAGATCCCCCAAACCTTCGCCACCCACTGCGCCGACCATGGCGGAGTAGCCGATGAGGCTCACGATGGCGAGGGTGAGGCCCAGAGTGATGCCGGGCAGCGCCTCGGGCAGCAGCACCTTGCGGATGATTTGCAGCGGTGTCGCCCCCATGGCACGGGCGGCTTCGATCAGCCCGGAATCGACCTCGCGGATGGCGTTTTCCACCAGCCGGGCGATGAAAGGCACCGTGGCGATGGTCAGCGGCACGATTGCCGCCGTGGTGCCGATCGAAGTGCCTGCGATCATGCGGGTGAAGGGAATGATGGCCACGACCAGAATGATGAAGGGCACAGAGCGCGTGGCGTTCACGACCAGCCCCAGCACCTTGTTTACCCATGGGGACGACAGCAGTTCCCCGCGCTGCGATGTGGCCAGAAACAGCCCCAGCGGCAGGCCGAAGAGCGTGCCGAGGATGGCCGAAATCGCCACCATATAAAGCGTTTGACCGGTCGCTTCGATCAATAGGTTAATCAGATTAGCCGACATAGCCCAGCACCTCCGTCAGAAGCCCGTGTTGTTCCAAAAAGGCCCGCGCTTGGGCGGCCTGCGCGACGGGCATCGATACCAGCAGGTTGCCGAAGGGCCGCGTGCCGATCTCTTCCACCGCACCGGCAAGGATATTGACCGGGATGCCCATCTCTTGCGTCAGCCGCGCCAGCATCGGATCGGTGGCATGGGTGCCCGCGAATGTGACGCGGATGACCTCTTCGCCCCCCGCCGCGGGCGGGGTTTGGGTCAGGCGGTCTTTGACGAAGGCCGGCAGGGTGACGCCCGTCACACCCGACAGGAAGGACCGCGTCGTCGCATGTTGCGGCGCGGTAAAGATGTCATAGGTCTCCCCATGCTCGACGATGCGGCCCGCGTCGATCACCGCCACATGGCTCGCGATGTCGCGCACCACGGCCATCTCATGGGTGATCAGCAGAATCGTCAGCCCCAGATCGCGGTTAATGTCCTTCAAAAGCGCCAGAACCGTTTGCGTGGTTTCAGGGTCGAGCGCCGATGTCGCCTCATCCGAGAGCAGCACCTTCGGCCCGGTGGCCAAGGCCCGCGCGATGCCGATACGCTGTTTCTGCCCGCCCGAAAGCTCCGCCGGATAGCGCCCCGCCTGCGCGCTGAGACCCACACGGTCGATCAGGTCCGCCACCCGCGGCTTGATCTGCGCACTCGGCATTCCCGCCACTTCGAGCGGCAGCGCGATATTGCCCGCCACAGTGCGTGAAGACAGCAGGTTAAAGTGTTGAAAAATCATGCCAACATCCCGGCGGATCGCGCGCAGCTTGCCGCCTTTGGCAGTGCCGACATCCTCCCCCCCGACCAGCACCTTGCCGGTCGTCGGACGCTCCAACCCGTTGACCATACGCAGCAAGGTCGACTTGCCCGCCCCCGACCGCCCGATGATCCCGGTGATGGATCCGGGCGCCACATCTAGGGAGATCCCTTCAAGCGCGGTTACGGTCGCACCGCCCGCTTTGGTATAGGCCTTGCCGACCTTGTCAAAGCCGATCGAGGCGCCTTCTGTAGTGATATCAGTCATTTTCCGTCCGGATCGGGCTGGGTTTGGGGTGGTGCCCCCGTAGATAGAACCCCGGCGGGCGATGCAAGGCATGATCGTGCATAGCTGCCTTGTTTCTCGGGCCTATCTCGCGCAGCCGCATTCGGCCCTTGTGCCGCAAACCAATGGGGAAGATTATATTCACGAATCGGAATAAATACTGGGAGGGGAACGGATGAAGATTAACAGACGGATGGTGTTGGCCGGAATGGGGGCTGCCGCTCTCGCCCAAACGCCGCTGCGCGCTTTCGCGATGACCTCGGCCCAGATCGGCGGCTATGAGTTCATCAGCGTGAGCGACGGCAATCTGGTGCTGCCGCGCAGCTTTTTCTTTGAGGGTTTGCCGCAAGACGCGCTGGCGGAGGCTTTGGCGCCCTTCGACCTGCCCCAAGACCAGTTGAAGCCGCCCTGCAACCTGACGCTTTTGCGCAATGATGAGCGTGTGATCCTCTTCGACGCGGGCGCGGGCCCTGCCTTCATGCCCTCCGCCGGGGGTCTGCTCGACAGCCTTGATGCCGCAGGCGTCGCGCCGGAGGCGGTGACCGATGTGGTCTTTACCCATGGCCATCCCGACCACCTGTGGGGCGTGCTGGATGATTTCGACGACCTGGTCTTTCCCAATGCGCGCTACCATATGGGCCAAGTCGAATGGGACTATTGGCGCGATCCGGCGACGGTGGACCGGATTGGTGCGGCCCGCGCCGCCTTTGCCGTGGGGGCCGCGCGGCGGCTGGCCGCGATCGAGGGTCGGGTGAGCCATTTTGCCGATGGGGACGAAGTGCTGCCGGGCATCACGGCGCAGGCGAGTTTCGGCCATACGCCCGGGCATATGTCCTTCCTTTTGGGCACGGGCGATGATGCGTTGTTGATCGGCGGCGATGCCATTGGCAACCACCACCTTGCCTTTGCCCGCCCCGGCTGGGCCAGCGGATCGGACCAAGACCCCGAGCAAGGCGCGAAGACCCGGCAGCGCTTGCTGGATCGGCTGGCGCAGGAGCGGATCTGGCTGATGGGGTTCCACCTGCCGCAAGGCGGATTGGGCCGTGTCGAGCGCAATGGCGAGAGCTATCGCTTTCTGGGGGGCGCGCAATGAAACACTTGATTTGCGCTACCGCTCCTTGTTCGGCTCGCACGCTATGGCCAATGGGGCATTACCGGTAAATACCCCCGGCGCTCTGCGGCACGACAACGCCGGGGCCAAGGGGTTTATCGCTGAAGGATTGTTCGGGGATATTTGACAATCCTAACCCCGCTTTAGGGCGAATGACAGACCGCCCCGCCTGCCGGGACCGCTCTGCAAGGGCGGCCTCAAAAGAAAGCCGCCGCTTCCAGCTCAACCGTGATCACCCCGATGATCGCGCCGTTCGAAGGCTCCGTGATCGGCATGGAAACGCGACTTTGATGCGCTTTCGATGTCTCATCTATGGCCACCTGATCGACCACGAAAATCCCCGAGGGCGGCAAAAAACGGTTGCTGTTCTTGGGCTTGCCGCCCTTGAAATAGACCGAGGCGCTGCCGCTGGTGACAACGGTCAGCCCATAGGCATCCAGCAAAGTCACCTCGGCAATCTGACCCTCGGCGCGGGCGATCTGCGATTTGAGAAAGGCCGCGGCAATCGGCGCTTTCGACTGGGGCACCTCGGCGCCTGGCCCTGTAACTGCCGCCGGTGTGACCGCCAGCGCATTCATTTCGCGGTGCCGCGCGTTCTGCTGTGCGATCGCATCGACGATACGGGCGTCATTGACCCAAGACAGCAAGTCACGGTCGATGTAATCGTTCACGGCCCAAGGCACTTCGGAGGCGGAAACCTTGAGCCCGGAACAGAGGATGAAGATGAGCGATACAAGTGGCAGGTGTCGTAGCATCGGGGAGCCCTCATGAGGTAGGCGGCACAATACCGCGGGAGAGCTACACCCTAATCCTTGACTGGTTTACGCCCCATGAACGGCGATGGCGGGTTAGGCTTCTTCGCCCTTAAACCCTGTGGCCACCACGAATTTTTCCGACGAATCCGGGCGGCTGGCAGGTGGTTTGATATTGGCAACTTTGGCAAAACGGCGCTTGAGCAGCTTTTGCAACTCACCTTCCGCGCCGCCCGCCAGCACCTTGGCCACGAATGTGCCGCCCTCTTCCAGCACATCGAAAGCGAAATAGGCCGCCGCCTCGCAAAGCGCGATGATGCGCAGGTGGTCGGTCTGCTTATGCCCGGATGAGGCCGCGGCCATATCCGACATCACCACATCCGCCTTCCCGCCAAGCCACTCCTTGACCTTGAGGTCGGCGTCATCCTCCATGAAGTCGAGCTGGTGCAACTCGCAACCCGCAATCGGCTCCATCTCTTGCAGGTCGATGCCCAGAATGGTGCCCTGTGCCTTGCCCTTCTTCTCGCCCAATACGTTGCAGCGTTTGACGGCGACCTGACACCAACCGCCCGGTGCGGCACCAAGGTCAACCACCCGCGCGCCGGGGACGAGGAAGCGATATTTATCGTCCAACTCCATGATCTTATAAGCCGCCCGCCCGCGATAGCCCTCGGCCTGCGCGCGTTTGACATAAGGATCGTTCAACTGCCGCTGCAACCAGCGGGTCGAGCTAAGCTTGCGCCCGCGTGCGGATTTCACCTTGACCTTGAGGTCACGCTGACCGCGCCCCGAGGTGTTCTTTCCATCCGGTGTCTTGGCCATTAAAAGACCCCTTCTTCTAATACGCCATCGGCGCTCATCTGTGCATATAGCAGGCCTTCGCGCAGACCGCGATCCGCAACTGACAGCCTGTCGGTCGGCCAGCAGCGCATCAAGGCTTGCAAGATCGCGGCCCCCGACATGATCAGCGCTGCCCGGTCTTGCCCGATGCGCGGATCGGCGCGCCGCCCGCCCGGTCCCATGGCGATATAGGAATGGATCACCTTGTCGATCTGCGCGCTGGTCATGCTGAGGCCGTCGACCTTTGTCCGGTCATAGCGCTTCAGGTTCAGGTGGCTCGCCGCCACGGTGGTCACGGTGCCGGAGGTGCCGACGATCTGGAACCGCTTTTGCGATTGGATCGTCTGATAGGGCGTGAAATCGGTGAGGTTCTCTTCGAAAAACCAGCTCATCAGCGCAAAGCGCGCGGCATCGTCTTCGACGTCTGAGAATTGATCGCGCAGGGTCGCGACCCCCAATGGCACGCTGATCCAATCCACCACCCGTGCGGCGGGGACATCGGATTTCGCCTGATAGAACCCGCCCTGAAGCCGCATGATCGAGCGAGCGCGGTCGGCACGCGGCACCTTGGAGATGTCGATCCAGACCAACTCGGTCGAGCCGCCACCGATATCGACCACCAACAGATTTTCCGTCTTGCGGCTGACCAGCGGCGCGCAGGAAATCACGGCAAGCTGGGCCTCTTCCTCGGGGCGGATGATGTCGAGTTTAAGACCGGTCTCGCGCTGGATACGGCGCATGAATTCCGCCCCGTTCTGCGCACGGCGGCAGGCTTCGGTCGCTACAAGACGCATGTTCTGCACCTTGTTGCGCCGCAACTTTTGCTGACAGATGCGCAATGCCTGAATGGTGCGCGCCATCGAGCCGCGCGAGAGCCGCCCGGTCTTTTCCAAACCGGCACCCAATTGCACCGATTTCGAGAAACTGTCCACCACATGGAAACCGCTGCCCCGAGGCTGGGCGATCAACATGCGGCAGCTATTTGTACCCAGATCTAGGGCCGCATATAGCTCATTAGATCTGGGCGGAACTGGCGCGGGGCTCAGAGCCGGAATGTCTTTGTCGAGCGCACCCGCACCTTTGGGACGCTGTGGCGCCATGGTTACGCGCCTTTCATATCGAGTTGCCCCCAAGGTATTCCCTGCGCCCAGCCGGTGCAAGTGGTCGCGGTGCCTTGGGCCAATTTCCGCGGCGTCCGCGCGCCGTGCTCGCTCCGCCACCCGGACCGCCTCACAATCATCTTGAGAATAATGGGGGCGCCGCCCCCTCGTGATGGCAGGGCCAATGCGCTATCACCTCTCCCAAGTCGCGGATGGGTCGTGTTTCGTCGAAAAACGGCCCTGTCCTGACCGCGACGCTCGTTAGACAGGTTTAAACCGGAGGAATCGTCCCATGCCCGCAGTCACCATCGTTTACTGGCGCGACATTCCCGCTCAGGTGATCGTCGGCAAGGGCCGTCGCGGGTCAAAACGCCCCCTGCCCGAACGCTTTGAACAGGCGATCGACCGCGCGGCGATGAAGGTGGGGGCCGCCGATACCGACGCCTATCTCGCGGAATGGCGCAAGGCAGAGCCTTTTGAGGTTGAGGGTGATTCCGACAGCATCGCTGATGCCGAAGCCGCCCGCATCGACGCGGAATACGACCGCGACCGGATTAAGCAACTGATTGACAACGACGGCTGGGCATAGCCTGCCAGCCCTATGATCAAGGACACGCTCATGGCACTTTTGAACTTCCGCAAAAAGGAAACACCGGCCCCAGAGGCGCCGGTGGCCGAAGTCGAGGCGCTGTTGAAAGATTATTCGATCGAGGTGATGCCCCGCACCGCCGAAAAGGTCGAGGATTTCCGCGCGCTGCTGCCAGAGGGCACCCGTGTCTATATCGCCCATATCGACGGCACCCCGATCGAAGATATGGTCGCCACCGCCGCGCGGCTGAACGCCGATGGCTTCAAGGTCATGCCGCATTTCCCGGCCCGCATCATCAAAGACCGCGCCACGTTGGCCGATTGGATCGCCCGTTATCAGGGCGAGGCCGATGTGCGCCAAGCGCTGCTGCTGGCGGGCGGTGTCACCACCCCGGCGGGGGATTTCAGCGACTCGATGCAGTTGATGGAAACGGGGCTGTTCGACAAGGCGGGCTTTACCCGCCTGCATGTCGCCGGCCACCCCGAAGGCAACCGCGATATCGACGCTGACGGGGGCCGCCTGAATGTCGATGCGGCACTGAAATGGAAGAACGATTTCCAGACCCGCACCGACGCCGAAATGGCCATCGCCACGCAATTTGCCTTTGAGGCGCAGCCGATCATCGAATGGGCCGACAGCCTCAAGGCCGCTGGCATCACCCTGCCCATCCACATCGGCATCGCCGGCCCCGCCAAACTGCAAACGCTGATCAAATTCGCCATCGCCTGCGGCGTCGGCCCCTCGCTCAAGGTGCTGCAAAAGCGGGCGATGGATGTCACCAAGCTGCTGTTGCCCTACGAGCCGACAGATGTGATCAGCGAACTAGCCGCCCACAAAGCGGCGCACCCGGATTTTAACATCACCCATGTGCATCTGTTCCCGCTGGGCGGGATCAAGACCAGCGCCACATGGGTCCAAGAGAATGGCGGCGCCTCTGGGGTGCCCGCCGACGCAGCCTAAAGGAAATTACATGACCAGAACCGTCATCGAATCCAAGACCAAGACCGCCGTCATCGGCTTTGACGAGCCGTTTTGCGTGATCGGAGAGCGGATCAACCCCACGGGCCGCAAGATCCTCAGCCAAGAGCTTGAGCAAGGCGATTTTTCGCGGGTCGCGGCGGATGCCATCGCGCAGGTCGCCGCAGGCGCCAGGGTGCTCGATGTGAACTCGGGCGCGGTCTTCTCCAACAAAATGGCTGAAGACCCGCGCTATGCCGACAACAACTTTGTCGAGCCGATGCTGATGCCGGACCTGATCAAGGTCGTGCAAAACGCCGTCGATGTGCCGATCTGCATCGACAGTTCGGTCCCCGGCGCGCTGCAGGCGGGGCTTGAAGCCTGCGAAGGCCGCCCGCTGCTGAACTCCGTCACCGGAGAGGAAGAGCGGCTGGAGGTCGTGCTGCCACTGGTCAAGAAATATAACGTCCCCGTCGTGGCGATCTCGAATGACGACACAGGGATCTCCGAAGACCCGGATGTGCGCTTTGCCGTGGCGAAAAAGATCGTCGAACGCGCCGCCGATTTCGGCATCCCCGCCCATGACATCGTCGTCGACCCGCTGGTCATGCCCATCGGCGCCATGGCGACGGCGGGGCATCAGGTCTTTACCCTTGTTCGCCGTTTGCGCGAGGAGTTGGGCGTGAATACCACCTGCGGCGCCTCCAACATCTCTTTCGGGCTGCCCAACCGCCATGGCATCAACAATGCCTTCCTCCCCATGGCGATGGGTGCGGGCATGACGAGCGCGATCATGAACCCAGTGGCCGTGCCGCTGAGCGCCACCAAGATCGCCGAGAAACGCGCCGAGATTGCCGCCGCGGGGATCATCCTGCCCGAGGATATGGATGACGAGACCTTTGCGACGCTCTTCAACCTCGGCTCGACCAAACCCCGCCCAGGCAAGGAGATGGAGGCCATCCGCGCCGCCAACTTCCTCTTCGACCGTGACCCTCACGGCAGCGCTTGGATCGAGTTCAACAAAAGCGCGCCCAAAGCAGGGCAAGAAGGCCGTGGCCGCGCAGGCCGTTCCGGCGGTCGCCGCCGCCGCTAAGGTACCGCTTTAGAAATCGGAAAGCCCCGCCAGCATCGCTGTGCGGGGCTTTTTCTCGCGCAGGCGGATGATCGACGCATCGCGCGGCAGCAAATTTAACGATTGGGGAAAATGGCGGACCCTAGAGGATTCGAACCTCTGGCCTCTGCCTTCGGAGGGCAGCGCTCTATCCAGCTGAGCTAAGGGTCCACTGAGGGGCGGTATAGCCAGAGCGCGCCGCCCCTGCAATGGGAAATCCGGGGGCAAGGGCGGCGAAATTCACCTTAGGCGAAAAGATCATGCGCCAATTCGAGGGCGTCGACCAATGCGTCGACCTCGGCCCGGGTGTTATACATGCCAAAGGACGCCCGGCAGGTGGCCGACAGCCCGAGGTGGTTCATCAGAGGCCCCGCGCAGTGATGGCCCGCGCGCACCGCCACGCCCTTCTTGTCAAGCACGGTCGAAATGTCATGCGCATGGGCGGCGCCCTCCAGCGTGAAGCTAAAGATCGCCGCTTTGTCCGGGGTCGTGCCTTGCAGATTGAGCCAATTCAAACCGCCGAGCCGGGAGACCGCGTAGTCGCGCAGATCGTCCTCATGGGCGGCGATATTCTCCATCCCGAGGTCCATCATGAACTCCAGCGCCACGCCCAAGCCGATGGTGCCCACGATCCCGGGGGTGCCGGCTTCGAACATCATCGGCGGGTCGTTGTAGCTCACCGCGTCCTTGCTGACTTCGCGGATCATGTCACCGCCGCCGAGGAAGGGGCGCATTTCGGCCATGCGCTCGGACTTGATATAGATCGCACCGGAGCCGGAGGGGCCATAGAGTTTATGCCCGGTAACGGCGTAGAAATCACAGCCGAGATCGCGGACGTCGACCGGCATATGCACCGCCGCCTGAGAGCCGTCGACCAAGACCGGGACGCCCTTCTCATGGGCGGCTTCGGTGATCGTTTTTATATCAACTTTGGTTCCCAAGACGTTGGAAAGGTGGGATATTGCAACCAGTTTTGTCTTCGGCCCAATGGCGTCGATCACCGCCTGAGGGTCAAGCGCGCCGGTCGCGTCCACATCGACCCATTTCAGCACCACGCCCTGACGTTCGCGCAGGAAATGCCATGGCACGATATTGGCGTGATGCTCCATCACCGAAAGGACAATCTCATCGCCCGCTTGCATTCGGGGCATAGCCCAACCATAGGCCACGGTGTTGATGCCCATGGTGGCGCCGGTGTTGAGCACGATCTCATCTTCCGACCCGGCGTTGAGAAAGCGCGCCACGGTCCCGCGCACGCTTTCGTATTTGTCGGTCGCAAGATTAGAAAGGTAGTGCAAGCCCCTGTGAACGTTTGAATATTCATGCGCATAGGCTTGAGTGATCGCGTCGATCACCACCTGCGGCTTCTGGGCAGAAGCGCCATTGTCGAGGTAGACCAGCGGCTTGCCGTTCACCTCGCGGCCAAGGATCGGAAACTGCGCCCGGACGGCTTCAACGTCGAACATGACTTAAACTCCCTGGGCGGTTAGCCCGATCAAAGACAGCAGAAGGCCAAGCCCCAGCAAGACCCCAAGCGCGGCCCCCGCGAGCACCGCAGCGGCGTGGAACAGCCCCGGCAGATGCAAGAGTTCGGCCACGAAATTCAGCAGGATCCAAAGACCCCAAAAGGTAACGACAAATGAGGCCAGCAGCGCCACCGGCGGCAGGGCCAAGGTCAGCAGCAGGATACCCAATTGCGCACAAAGGCGAAGCGCCTGCAGCCACACCACGGCAGCTAAAAGCGGGGTTACCGCGCCCTGCCCGCCCAGTGCCCGGCCAACCCAAGTCAGCGCATGCACATAGAGCACCATCAACCCGGCCAGCAGCGCGAAAAGCACCAGCGGCGACTGGAAATAGCTCGGCAGCGCCATGGCGGGCGGCGCGATCACGAAGGTGGCCGAGATAACCAGCGCGTTCAGCGCGGCGACCAAAGCAAGAGACGTCCAGATGACATCATTGCCTAAGGGCAACTCCGCAATCTGGCGCGCCGCCACGCGGGGACTGCGCAGAGTGGTCTGCGCAAGCTGGATCAGGGCGCTGCTCATTTCAGCCCCGCTGCGCGGCGACAAGGCCCGCAATCCAGAACCAAAAGAACACGGCCAACCAGATCCCCCCGACGATCTGCGCCTGAACGCCCGGCCCGATAAACCCAAGCGCGAGGCCCAGCAACAAAAGGATCGGCGCAGAGGCAAGAAGCGACCAGACCAGGGTCAGCCGCACCGCATAACCGCTGAGCCGTTGCCCCGCGAGACGGCTGATGCCCCAAACCATCGCGGCCAAGCCATAAAGTAGGAAGGGCATCACGAAGATCCAGAAAAACGCGCTCCAATACTGGCGCACCGCGAGCGGCCCGTCCGGATCAAGATGCGCCGCGCGGGCTTGATACGGCGACAGGGCCACGAAGATCAGCAGCCCCGCCATCAGCGCGAACATGAGCACGCGCACCTCGTTGCGGCCCTGCGCAAGCAGCCCCGACATCACTTTGCCGGGGCCGCGGTAGGTTGCCACGATATCGCTGGTAACAGCCATCAGGCGCTACGACGCTCCAACCACGAGCTGAGGCGCCCGGTGATTTCCTCGCGCAGGCCCTCGGCCTCGATCTCCTCGACCGCTTCGGCAAGGAAGGCCAGCGTCAGAAGGTCGGTCGCTTCGGCGTGCGAGACACCGCGGGCGCGGAGGTAGAACAGCGCCTCCTCGTCGATCGCGCCCGAGGTGGAGCCATGCGAACAGGCCACGTCGTCGGCGTAGATCTCAAGCTCCGGCTTGGCGAGGAACTGGCTGTCGCCGTCCAGAAGAAGCGACTGGCTGATCTGGTAGCCATCGGTCTTCTGCGCGCCTTCCTTGACGAGGATCTTACCCTGGAACACGCCGGTCGCGCCATTGCGCAGCACCTTCTTGAAGACCTGACGGCTTTCGCAGTTCACCGCGTCATGGGTGATGAAGACCGTGTCATCGTGATGGAAGTCCCCATCGCCGACGCAGGCGCCCGCGACATGAGCCGAAGCATCGTCACCGGTCAATTCGATCACGCATTCGTTGCGCGTGAGCGCACCGTTGACGGTGACGGTGAAGCTCTTGAACAGCGACTCGGTCCCGAGACGGGTGAAGACATGGGTCGCGGCGCGGCGCTCGTGGTCGCGGCCCTGGGCGCGGACATGGTGGAAGCGCGCGGTGTCGGCGACCTCGACCTCCATCACGGTGTTGAAGCGCGCAGCGGCGGGGCCGTTTTCCAGAAGCGTCACCTCGGCGCCTTTGTCGAGCTTCACCACATGGTGCAACATCGCGTCAGAAGTCTCTGATTTATGGGTATAAACCAGATTGATCGGTTTGCTTGGCGTGCCAGTGACATGGATCAAGACACCATCGGTCGCGAAAGCGGTGTTCAGCGCGGCGAGCGGGCGCTGCACTGGGGTCTGGCCGTTCTTCTCCAACGTGCCGTAAAGGTCGCGCGCCCAGTGCAGGTCGCTGTCCGCAGTCGCCAGACGCTCGATGCTGACACCTTCCAGCGTGAGATCATCCGAGGCCTCCGCGTCGAAGACACCATCGACAAATAGGATGCGCAGACGGTCGGTGCCATCGAAGAGCGGCGCGTCGCCATGATCGAAGATCGCGGCGGGCTGCGCTTCGGGCTGGGTCAGCGTGTCGGGGCGGGTGAACTTCCAATATTCATCCCGGCGCTGCGGCAGGCCCATGGCGCGAAGCCGCGCCAGCGCGTCTTCCCGCGCCGGCAGTGCCCAGCCACCCTGCGGCAGGCTGTGACGTGCGATCATCGCCTCGGTCGGCGTTTCTTTCAGCTGTGCTTCGGCCATTATGCCACCTCGGCGAGGATGTCTGCGTAGCCGTTGTTCTCGACTTCGAGCGCCAGCTCGGGGCCACCGGTCTTGATGATGCGGCCATCATGCATGATGTGCACGACGTCGGGTTTGATGTGGTCCAGAAGACGCTGGTAGTGGGTGATGACGAGGAAACCACGGCCCTCGGTGCGCAGGGCGTTCACGCCTTCGGCCACCAGTTTCATCGCATCGACATCAAGGCCCGAGTCGGTCTCGTCGAGGATGCACATCTTGGGCTCGAGCATCGCCATCTGCAGGATTTCATTGCGCTTTTTCTCACCGCCGGAGAAGCCCATGTTGACGGGGCGCTTCAGCATTTCGGCGTCGATCTTGAGGTCTTTCGCCTTGGCGCGGATTTCCTTGAGGAAGTCGGCGGCCGAGATTTCCTCTTCACCGCGCGCCTTGCGCTGTGCGTTCACCGCGGTGCGCAGGAAGGTCATGTTGCCGACGCCGGGGATTTCCACCGGGTATTGGAAGGCAAGGAAGAGGCCCGCCGCGGCGCGCTCTTCCGGCTCGAGTTCTAGGATGTCCTCGCCCTCAAGCGTGGCGGAGCCGTCGGTGACCTCGTAGCCGTCCTTGCCCGAGAGCACGTAGCTCAGCGTGGACTTGCCCGAGCCGTTCGGCCCCATGATCGCGTGCACCTTACCGGCTTCGACTTCCAGATCGACGCCCTTGAGGATCTGCTTGTCCTCTTCTTCCAGTTTCACGTGCAGGTTCTTGATGCTCAGCATTTGGGTCTCCTTCTGGCGCGCCTTGCGCCGCATTCGTTTATTTCAGTTCTACGTCAGGGGTTTGCCCCTGTGTGTTAAAGTTCATGCCGCCCCCTGACGGGCGCAGAGCGCGGCGGGAAAACTGTCTTTCAGCGCGGCGCGGCAGGCATCGATGCCGTCCTGATAGGCGAGCGGCGCATCGGGCTTCGGCGCCTTGGGCACATCGGCCAAGGCAATCGGCGCGCGCATGTCGCGGCCTACAGAAGCGGCGTAGTCGTGAAACTTGAGCCGCCCCTGCCCCTCGGGCGCCACCCATGTGCTGGCCACGCCGTAAGCATCCGCAGTGATCAGCCCATGCAGTGACGAGGCAAAGACATGGGCACAGGCCCCGATGGCGGCGCAGACATGCTCCACCGGATCACGCGGGTCGATCAACACATAGGCGCTGTCCGAAGCCACGAGATCCAGCAGTTCCGGGTCGTCCGCCAGCGTGTGATGCGGCACGATGCCGATCTTGTCGCCGCGCGGTGCGTCGCTCGGCAGCACCTCGTTCACCAAAAGCCCCGGATCACCGAAAACGTCTGTCTCCACCCCCAGAAGCGCCGCCGTCACCGGCCCGCGCAGCAGGGCGATCTCGATGTTCTTGAGGAACGCACGCCCGCCGGCAGGACGCAGCAGACCGCTGCCCCAGATCACCGGTTTCGCGCCCGCTCGCGGGCTGTCGAAGTTGCGCCGCACGACCTGCAACAGCGAGCCAAGGCCGAAGACCTCGGCCTCATCCACCGACGCATGTTCCACCCGCCGCCCCGAGACATGGCTCAGGACCAGCGGGCTCAGCGCATCGCCGAAATTCGGCTGCGCCTTCCACCAATGCAGGCGGAGGGGGGTATGCGCCGCATCAAAGCTCATCAGCCGACGGAGCCTTCCAGCGAGATCGCCACCAGCGCCTGCGCTTCCATGGCGAACTCCATCGGCAGCGCCTGCAGCACGTCCTTGCAGAAGCCGTTCACGACCAGCGCCACGGCCTCTTCCTCGTCCATGCCACGCGAGCGGCAGTAGAACATCTGGTCGTCGTCCACTTTGGAGGTCGTCGCCTCATGCTCCACCCGGCTCGAGTTGTTCTTCACCTCGATGTAAGGCACCGTATGCGCCCCGCATTCCGAGCCGATCAACAGGCTATCGCACTGGGTGTAATTGCGCGATTCCCTGGCCTTGGGGTGCATCGAGACAAGGCCGCGGTAGGTGTTCTGCGCCTTGCCCGCCGAGATGCCCTTGGACACGATCCGCGACTTCGTGCGCTTGCCAAGGTGCACCATCTTGGTGCCGGTATCGGCCTGCTGCATGTTGTTGGCGATGGCGATGGAGTAGAACTCGCCCTGGCTGTCATCGCCGCGCAGGATGCAGGAGGGGTATTTCCAGGTCACGGCGGAGCCGGTCTCGACCTGCGTCCACATCACCTTGGCACGGTCGCCGCGGCAGTCGGCACGCTTGGTCACGAAGTTGTAGATCCCGCCCTTGCCGTTCTCGTCGCCCGGATACCAGTTCTGGACGGTGGAGTATTTCACTTCCGCGTCCTCTTCGATGATGATCTCGACCACGGCGGCATGCAACTGGCTCTCATCGCGCTGCGGGGCTGTGCAGCCTTCAAGGTAGCTCACGTAGGAGCCCTTGTCGGCGATGATCAGCGTCCGCTCGAACTGGCCGGTGTTCTCGGCGTTAATGCGGAAATAGGTCGAGAGTTCCATCGGACAGCGCACGCCCGGCGGCACGTAGACGAAGGAGCCGTCGGAGAAGACGGCAGAGTTCAGCGTGGCGTAGAAGTTGTCCGACACCGGCACGACCGAGCCGAGGTATTTCTTCACCAGATCGGGATATTCGCGGATCGCCTCGGAGATCGAGCAAAAAATCACGCCCGCCTTCTTCAACTCTTCCTGAAAAGTGGTGCCGACGGAGACGGAATCGAATACCGCGTCGACGGCCACCTTGCGGCCTTCGGCGGGCGCCTCCTCGGCGCCTTCGACACCGGCAAGGATCATCTGCTCTTTCAGCGGGATGCCGAGCTTTTCATAGGTCGCCAGCAGCTTGGGGTCGACCTCGTCGAGCGACTTGGGTTTTTGCGCCATGCTCTTGGGACGGGCATAATAATACTGCTCCTGAAAGTCGATTTCAGGATAGTCGACCATGGCCCAATCGGGTTCTTCCTTGGTGAGCCAGCGGTTATAGGCTTCCAGCCGCCATTCGGTCATCCACTCGGGCTCACCGTTCTTTTCCGAGATCAACTTCACGATCTCCGGCGTCAGCCCCTTGGGGGCATATTCCATCTCGATATCGGTGGACCAACCGTATTTGTACTTGCCGCCGACTTCGCGCACGGCATCCACGGTTTCCTGATCAACGCCTTCCTTGACGCCATCATTCTCTTTCAGGGTCATATTTTCCAAGGTCAAGTTCCTTTCCGTGGCGGCGCTCAGGCGGCCCGCGTTTCGTGCTTTTTCAATTTGGCGGTCCAGCTCGTGGCGAACCGCAGGATATCTTCCCGGGTGGTGTCAAGGCCCAGCGACACCCGGATCGCGCTGGCGGCCTGTGTTTCATCAAAGCCCATGGCGCGCAATACGGCACTGGCGCGCACCTTGCCGCTGGAACAGGCCGACCCCGCCGAAATGGCAAAACCGGCAAGGTCCATCTGCATCACTTGGGTCTCGCCCTTCCAGCCGGGCGTGACGATACAAGAGGTGTTGGGCAGGCGTTGAGCGCCTTTTCCTACAAAAATAGTCAGACTTGCAGCATCCGCAAGGGTCGCTTCCAGCAAATCACGCTGTGCCGCCACCTCTTCCCAACGCCCCGCCGCCAGATCCGCCGCCGCCGCCTCAGCCGCCGCGCCAAAACCTGCAATGGCGGGGATATTCTCGGTCCCCGAGCGGCGGCCCATCTCTTGCCCGCCGCCCCGCAAAAGCGCATGTTCAGCCAGATCAATGCCGCGTTTGACGACCAATGCGCCGATCCCCTTCGGCCCGCCCAGCTTATGCGCCGAGACAAGGATAAAATCCGCGCCCGAGGTCGCCATCTTGAACCGGGTCTTGCCAAGCGCCTGTACCGCATCGACCAGCACATAGGGCGTGCGCTCCATCGCCCAAGATTGCTGCGCCAAAGGCATGGTCTGCTGCAACACACCCGTCTCGCTGTTCGCGGCCTGTAAGGCCACGACATCGGCCCCCGCGGCGGCGGTCAGGTCACCGTCCCAAACACCCTGTGCGTCGACACCCAAACGCGCCGCCTGCCCCCAAGACAGAACCGCGTCATGTTCCACCGCAGAGGTCACAACCCGCGCGCCCATCGCAGCCGCAAGCGCCGCCGCCTCGGTCGCCCCGGAGGTAAAAATCACATCGACCGGATCACAGCCCACAAGCCCCGCCACCTGCGCCCGCGCGCGCTCGACCACAGCCTTGGCCGCACGGCCCTCGGCATGGACCGAGGACGGGTTGCCGGGCAGGTCCATCGCCGCGATCATCGCTGCGCGCGCCTCCGCCCGCAGCGGCGTGGTCGCGTTATGATCAAGGTAGACCCGCATCCTTCATCCTTTTCCAAATACCGCGGGGGTCCGGGGGCAGGGCCCCCGAAATCCCACATCGCCGCCCGCGCGGACCACAGCGGCCAAAGCGCGCCCGCTGCTCAAAACCACCTTCAAGACTCATCCACCACGGCAAAGAGGGTCGGCACCGCCGGACAGGGGGCAAGCTCATTCTCAACCACATCCGACAGGCGCGTCTGGTGCAGGAAAACATAGACATGGGCGCTCAGCCCCTGCCAAAGCCGGTTGGTCAGCGATTGCGCCCGGCTGCCCGACAGACCGCCCGAGGCGCCCGCCCCCTTGTGCATCGCATCCACCGTCTCATCCACCGCCGCCAGCACATCGACCACGCGAATATCCGCTGCCGGACGCGCCAAACGATACCCGCCGCCCGGACCCCGGACAGAGGTGACCAACTCAGCCCGGCGCAGCTTGACGAACAACTGCTCCAGATAGGGCAACGACACCGACTGCCGCTCGGCAATGTCACCCAGCGACACCAAGGTGTCTTCGGGTTGCAGGGCAATATCGGCCAAAGCGACCATTGCGTAGCGCCCTTTGGTAGATAGCTTCATCGTCTCACCCTCACCCGCCGCGCCATTTGATTGACGTGGGCGGCTTAAATGCCTAAGTCCAAAGACTGATCCACGCGACATTGCGCGGAACCAGATTAGAACCGTTCTAAGGTGGCCTAGCGAATTCGTCAACTATTCGCAGCGATCTTTGAACCCCCAGACAGGGATACCCATGCCCGAGGTTATTTTTCCCGGACCCGAAGGCCGCCTCGAAGGCCGCTACCACCCCCAAAAAGAACGTGACGCCCCGATTGCCATCGTGCTGCATCCGCATCCGCAGTTCGGCGGGACGATGAATCACAAGGTTGTCTATAACCTGCACTATGCGTTCTACAACATGGGTTTCACCGTGTTGCGCTTCAACTTCCGTGGCGTGGGCCGCAGCCAGGGCGAATACGATCAGGGCATCGGCGAATTGTCTGATGCGGCTTCGGCGCTCGATTATCTGCAATCGATGAACAACAATTCCAAACACTGCTGGGTTGCGGGTTTCTCCTTTGGCGCATGGATCGGCATGCAACTGCTGATGCGCCGGCCCGAGATCACGGGCTTCATCTCGGTCTCGCCGCCCGCGAATATGTACGACTTTTCCTTCCTCGCGCCCTGCCCGGCCTCGGGTCTAGTGATCAATGGCTCTGCCGACCGCGTGGCGCCGCCTGCGGATACCACGAACCTCGTCAGCAAGCTGCACGAGCAAAAGGGCATTACGATCACCCATCAGGAGATCGAAGGCGCCGGGCACTTCTTTGAAGAGCCGCATATGGACACGCTGATCACCTCGACCAGCGACTATGTGAAACGCCGCCTGACGGAATCCACGCGCTGATGGCGGAGGCGGTCGTCACCCAACTGGCCAATAAATTGGCCGAGGAATGTCTCGCCGTTCAGGCCGAAACAGGTGAAGACCGATTGTTCATGGAAGTCGGCGAGGTGCTGGGCGCCTCGTCGCAAACGCTGGAAGAAGCCTTTCTCACCGCCGTTCGCACCCGGATGGCCAATGACAAGGCCCGCGCCTTTCTGGCGCGCAAGCTGCGCGACCATCGCGGCAAGGGCGGCGCATGACCGCGCGGCTGGATCAGCAGATCGCCTTTCTG
Source organism: Sulfitobacter sp. 1A15299 (assembly GCF_043556915.1). NCBI lineage: Bacteria > Pseudomonadati > Pseudomonadota > Alphaproteobacteria > Rhodobacterales > Roseobacteraceae > Sulfitobacter > Sulfitobacter sp. 1A15299. The sequence continues at coordinate 57,793 of NZ_JBIFFJ010000013.1, forward strand.
AACGAGGCCGACAAGCTGAAGACCGTGCTGCGCGGCACCACGCTTTGTGATGCCAGCCGTGCGGAAAACTCTGCTGAACATTCCTGGCATCTGACGCTCTATGCGCTGGTGCTGGCCGATCAAGCCGCGCCTGAGGTCGACATCAACCGCGTCATTAAGATGCTGATCCTGCACGATCTTGTCGAGATTGACGCGGGCGACAATCCGATCTTTGGCGACTACGACGCCGCCGAGATGGAAGCGCAGGAACAGATCGCCGCCGACCGCATCTTTGGCCTATTGCCCGACGATCTGCGGGACGAGCTGCGCAGCATCTGGGAAGAGTTCGAGGCCGCCGAAAGCCCCACGGCGCGCTTTGCCAAATCGCTTGATCGGTTTCAGCCGCCGATGCAGAACCTGGCCTCTGGTGGCGGCAGCTGGACCGATTACAACGTCTCGGAGGCGCAGATCGAAGAGAAGGTCGGCCGCAAGATCGCCATCGGTGCCCCTGCACTCTGGTCCTATGCCCGCGCCCGCATCAGCAGCTTTTTCGCCGGGGTCGGCGCCTGACGGCAGCCTTCGGCATACCATGGTATACGATCTTTCTCTTTGGCCCCGAATAGGCTAAAGCACGGCCAAACGCACCCTGAAACAAAGGAATTCGTCATGTCGAAGATCAAGGTAGACAACCCAATCGTCGAACTCGACGGCGATGAGATGACCCGGATCATCTGGGATTTCATCAAGAAAAAGCTGATCACCCCCTATCTTGACGTTGACCTTAAGTATTACGACCTCGGCATCGAAGTCCGGGACGAGACCGACGACCAGATCACCGTCGACGCGGCCCATGCGATCCGCGAACATGGCGTCGGCGTGAAATGCGCCACCATTACTCCTGACGAGGCACGGGTCGAGGAGTTCGGCCTCAAGCGCATGTACCGCAGCCCCAACGGCACCATCCGTAACATCCTCGGCGGGGTGATTTTCCGCGAGCCGATCATCTGCCGCAACGTGCCGCGCCTCGTGCCGGGCTGGACCCAGCCCATCGTCGTGGGCCGCCATGCCTTTGGCGACCAGTACCGCGCCACCGATTTCCGCTTCCCCGGCAAGGGCAAGCTGACCATCAAATTTGTCGGCGACGATGGCGAGACCATTGAGAAGGAGGTCTTCGACGCGCCCTCCGCCGGTGTGACCATGGCCATGTACAACCTCGACGATTCGATCCGCGATTTCGCGCGCGCGTCTTTCAACTACGGTCTGAACCGTGGCTGGCCGGTGTATCTGTCGACCAAGAACACGATCCTGAAAGCCTATGACGGGCGGTTTAAGGATCTCTTCCAAGAGATCTTCGACGCAGAATTCGCCGACGAATTCAAGAAAAAGAACATCTGGTACGAGCACCGCCTGATCGACGACATGGTCGCCTCGGCGATGAAATGGTCGGGCGGCTATGTCTGGGCCTGCAAGAACTACGACGGCGACGTGCAGTCCGACACCGTGGCGCAGGGTTTCGGCTCATTGGGGCTGATGACCTCGCAACTGATGACACCCGACGGCAAGATCGTGGAGGCCGAGGCCGCCCATGGCACCGTGACGCGACACTACCGCCAGCACCAGAAGGGCGAGGAGACCTCGACCAACTCCATCGCCTCAATCTACGCTTGGACCGGCGGGTTGAAGCACAGGGGCAAGTTGGACGAAAACAGCGCGCTGATCAACTTCGCCGAGACGCTGGAGAAGGTCGTGGTGGATACGGTGGAATTGGGCTTCATGACCAAAGACCTCGCTCTGCTGGTGGGGCCGGATCAGGGCTGGCTGACGACCATGGGATTCTTGGAGAAGGTGGACGAGAACCTGAACAAGGCGCTGGCGGGCTGAGCCTGTCGAGAGCTTGGGATGACCGAGGGCCGCACGATGCGGCCCTTTTCTATTTTTCGGTCACGCCTGCCACCCGGACCCGGAACCAAGCCGTAGGCGCCGGGCCATCGCCTACCCGCCCGTCACGCCGAAGGCGCGCCGCTATAAAGGGGGCGCACCTTCGGTGCGACCGGGTAGGCGCTGGCCCTCATTGCGAAACTGGAGCCGCGCCGGCCCTCACTGCCCCCGATTATGCGTCCGCGCGTAAAGCTTCGCGATGATCCCGCTCGCCGTCTTCTCGAACAGGCACGGGATCAGCGCATGGACCAGCGCGGCGCCCGCCGCCGCGAAGAGCAGGCCCGAGAACTTCAACGCGAAAGCCATATGCTCGAAAAACGTCTCATCCACTTTGGCGGGATGGTCGAGGAAGATGCGTGCGATCATGGGAAACTCCTGTCTCTGCCTTTCTCCCACCCTAAGCGCGCCTGCTTGTGACGTTGTCTCAAATCGCTCCCAACAACCGCTTGTGTGCGAGAATATTTCCCACCAAACTACCAAAATGACAACACTTGATGATATAGACCGTCGCATATTGGTCGAACTGCAACGCGACGCCAGCCAATCCCTCGAAGCGCTTGGCGCGGCGGTCCATCTGTCGCGCAACGCCTGCTGGCGGCGCATCCGGGCGCTTGAAAAGGCCGGCGTGATCAAGAACCGGGTGACGCTCTTGGACGCGGCGAAACTCGACCTTGGCCTCAGCGTCTTTATCCAAGTCCGCACCAACGCCCATGCGCCCGATTGGCTTGAGAGGTTTTCCCGCGCTACAAAAGCCATGCCCGAGATCCTCGGCGTCTACCGGATGACCGGTGATCTGGACTATTTGATCCGGGCGCGCGTTCGGGATATGGCGGGGTATGATCGCCTCTATCAAGACCTGATCCGCCGGGTGCCGCTATCGGATGTCTCGGCCAGTTTCGTGATGGAGGAGATCAAGGAAACTACCGAACTCCCGCTCTAAGGAAGACCGAGATGCATTACCTGTGGCTCATCATCGCCGTGGTGGCGGAAACCCTTGGGACAACCGCGGTGCAGGCGTCACACCAGTTTACGCGGCTCTGGCCTTCGGTGGCGGTGGTGGTCTTTTACATGATCTCTTTCTACTGCATGTCGCTGGCGCTGAAGGTCATGCCGGTTGGGATCGTCTATGCCTTTTGGGCCGGGCTGGGGATCGTGCTGATCGCGATCATCGGCTTCGTCCTCTTCGGTCAGCGGCTCGACCTCCCCGCGGTTCTGGGCCTTGTGCTGATCATCAGCGGCATTCTGGTCATCCACCTCTTTTCGAACAGCGCCACCCATTAAGGCTGCGCCAGTGGCACAGCTTCGCGCAGTAAGGGGGGCGTCACGGCATTAGGGCTAGCAATTGCAGCCGGGGCGCGGTATGGGCGGCGCAATTATACGCGCAGCTTCAGGTTGGCGCGTCCCTCCCCTATCCAAAGGCTGACTTAATGGACCTGCGCAACATCGCAATCATCGCCCACGTCGACCACGGCAAGACGACGCTGGTGGACGAGCTTCTGAAACAATCCGGCACCTACCGTGAAAACCAGGCGACGACCGAGCGCGCCATGGACAGCAACGATCTGGAGCGTGAGCGCGGCATCACCATCTTCGCCAAGCCGACCTCGGTCGTGTGGAACAATACCCGCATCAACATCGTCGACACGCCCGGCCACGCCGACTTCGGCGGCGAGGTCGAGCGGATCCTGTCGATGGTCGACGGTGTGGTGCTTTTGGTGGATGCCGCCGAAGGCCCGATGCCGCAGACCAAATTCGTGACCTCCAAGGCGCTGAAACTCGGCCTGCGCCCCATTGTCGTGCTGAACAAGGTCGACAAGCCGGATGCCGAGCCCGACCGCGCGCTGGATGAATGTTTCGACCTTTTCGCCAGTCTCGACGCCACCGACGAACAGCTCGAATTCCCGCATATGTATGCCTCGGGCCGCTCCGGCTGGGCGGATGCCGAGCTTGACGGGCCGCGCAAAGACCTCTCCGCGCTGTTCGACCTGATCCTTGATCATGTCCCCGCGCCCAAGCAGATCGAAAATGCCGACAAGCCCTTCACCATGCTGGCCACCACGCTCGGCGGCGACCCGTTCCTGGGCCGCCTGCTGACTGGGCGCGTGGAAACCGGCACCCTGAAAGCGGGCCAAACCGTCAAAGCGATGTCGCGCGACGGCACCCAGATCGAGACCTTCCGCGCCACCAAAATCCTCGCCTTCCGCGGGCTGGAGCAGACCGCCATCGACGTGGCCGAAGCGGGGGACATCGTCTCCATCTCGGGCATGGCCAAGGCCACCGTGGCTGACACGCTGGCCGATCCTTCGGTGAACGAAGCAATCCCGGCCCAGCCGATCGACCCGCCCACCATCACCGTGACCTTCGGCATCAACGACAGCCCGCTCGCGGGCCGTGACGGCAAAAAGGTACAGTCCCGCGTGATCCGCGAGCGGCTGCTGAAAGAAGCCGAAAGCAACGTGGCGATCAAGATCTCCGACACACCGGGTGGCGAGGCATTCGAAGTCGCGGGCCGCGGCGAATTGCAAATGGGCGTGCTCATTGAAAACATGCGCCGCGAAGGGTTCGAGCTGTCGATCTCCCGCCCGCAGGTGCTGTTCCAAGAGATCGACGGCGTGCGCCATGAGCCGATCGAGGAAGCCACCATCGACGTGGATGACGAATACTCCGGCGCGGTGATCGAGAAAATCACCGGCACCCGCAAGGGCGAGTTGGTCGAGATGAAGCCCGCCGGCGCTGGCAAGACCCGGATCATCGCCCATGTCCCCTCGCGCGGGCTGATCGGCTACCACGGTGAATTCCTCACCGACACCCGCGGCACCGGTGTGTTGAACCGAGTGTTCCACGGCTGGGCACCGCACAAGGGACCGATCCCGGGCCGTCGCGCGGGCGTGCTGATCTCGATGGAGAACGGCACCTCGGTCGCCTACGCGCTGTGGAACCTCGAAGAGCGCGGCAAGATGATGATCGGCGCGCAGGCGGACGTCTACACCGGCATGATCATCGGCGAGCACAGCCGCGACAACGATCTGGAAGTGAACCCGCTGAAGGGCAAGAAGCTGACCAACGTGCGGGCCTCGGGCACCGATGACGCGGTGCGCCTGACCCCGCCGATGACGCTGAGCCTTGAAGAGGCTATTGCCTATATTGACGATGATGAGCTGGTCGAAGTGACGCCGAACGCTGTGCGTCTGCGCAAGCGCTACCTCGACCCGCATGAGCGCAAGCGCATGGCGAAGGCGAGCTAAGCTACAGATAATCAAAGAAAAACGGCAGCGCATTTCGCAATGCGCTGCCGTTTTCATATCTGTGGTTCACAAATGTAACCGCCCTAAGTATCGCTTTCCTCGCGATCGATATGTCCGCGCTTCGCCAAACTCAGCGCAGCAATCAGGCACAGGATTGCCCAAGCCCCGCCCCCAAGCCAGCCCGCCGCCACATCCGTCGGCCAATGCACCCCCATATAGACCCGGCTGATCCCGACAAGCAGCGTCAGCAAGACCGCAACCGCCAGCGTATAGACCTTGAGCGCCTGCCGTTTCTGCGCCCGCGCCACCATCGCGCCAAGGGTGAGATAGGCCACCGCCGCCATCATCGAATGCCCCGAAGGGAAGCTCGCCGTATGCACGAGCGACCCATGCGGCACGAGGTCGGGGCGCGGGCGGTCGAAAAACTCCTTGGCGATGCTGCTCAGCACGATCCCCCCGCCAACGGTGGCGAGGATGTAAAGCGCGGTCGTCCATCGCCGTTGCAACAGGAAAAAGAGCGAGACGATAACGGTCGTCAGGACCAGCACCGCGACCCCGCCGAGGGCCGTCAAATCGCGGCCAATCTCCTCGACCCACCACGGGCCGATGGGATCGGAAAGATCGCCGGGCGTGCGTAGGAACAACAAGATGTCACGGTCAAGGCTGCTGGTGCTGCCTGCGACGACCTCTTCGGTTAGCTCGGCCAAGGTCCAAACCGCTGTGATCGAAAGCCCCATCAAGGCTAGGGTCGTCACCTCCACATGGCGGCGACACCATCGGGCGAAAGTGGATAGTCGGGCGAGGTTCATGAGGGTTCAACCGCCCTCCGCGTCGAAGGTTCCGCCATGGCCAAGCAAGACGCCCCGCCTGTTTGGCAGGCGGGGCATCCTAAGATCACTCGTCAGTTTCGACGATCATCAACTCACGCTCAGAAGCCCCGCGCGCATGGTTCAACGCCGCTTGATAAGCATCGGAGTGATAACATTTTTCTGCCGTTTCGACATCGGGGAAACGGGCTACCACGTTGCGCGGCCGCTCTTTGCCCTCAAGCTGAACGAACCGCCCGCCGCGGGCGATGAACTTACCGCCATGCGCCGCAATGGCCTCGGTGGCGCCGGCGGCGTATTTCTTATACGCCTCCTCATCGGTGACGGTGACATGTGCAATCCAAAGTGCGCCCATGGGCCTTATCCTTTCAAGATGTTCTCAGCCGCGGCAATTGCCGCCTCGGCATTCTCCGCCGAAGCGCCGCCGCCCTGCGCCATGTCGGGTCGGCCACCGCCGCCCTTCCCGCCCAGTTCGGCAACCGCCGCTTTTACCATGTCGACCGCCGAGAGGCGATCTGTCAAATCCTTCGTCACACCGCCCGCGACCGCGGCCTTGCCACCGGTGTCGGCAATCAGCAGCACCGCGCCCGAGCCGAGCTTGGCCTTATGTTCATCCACCAGCCCCGGCAGGTCTTTGCCCGTGATACCGCTCAGCACTTGGCCTAGGAATTTCACGCCGTTCACCTCGCGCGCTACGGGCGCAGCCGCGCCGCCGCCCGACATCGCCAATTCACGACGCAACTGCGCCACTTCGTTGGACAGGCTGCGACGTTCGTCCAACAATGCGCGCACCCGGTCCGGCACATCGCTGGCCGAGGTTTTCAACTCCGCCGCGACCCGGCTCAGCGCCGCTTCCTGTTCGCGCAGCCATGCCAAAGCCTCGGTCCCGGTCAACGCTTCGATCCGGCGGACGCCCGCGCTGCTTGCACTGTCACCCAAAAGGACGAAGGCGCCGATATCCCCCGTCTGCCGCACATGAGTGCCGCCGCAAAGCTCCAGCGAATAGGTCGATTTGTCGCTGCCCTTGCCGGACCCTTCCAACTGACCCATCGAGACGACCCGCACCTCGTCGCCGTATTTCTCACCGAAAAGCGCCTGCGCCCCCATGGCGCGCGCATCGTCCGGCGTCATGATCCGTGTCTCGACCGGCGTGTTCTGGCGAATGTAGTCATTCACCTCACGCTCGACTTGGCTCAACTCGTCCTGCGTCAGCCCCTTGGCATGGGAGAAATCAAACCGCAGGCGATCATGCGCATTCAATGAGCCGCGCTGCGACACATGATCCCCAAGCGCGTTGCGCAGGGCTTCATGCAGCAAATGCGTGGCCGAGTGGTTGGCGCGGATGGCACTGCGCCGCAAACGATCCACCTCAAGAACGGCACTCTGACCCGGTTTCACCTCGCCTTCGACCACATGGCCGAAATGCACGAAAACGCCCGCCGATTTCCGCGTATCGGTCACATTGACGATACCGGTCTGCGTGCGGATCACGCCGGTGTCGCCAACCTGCCCGCCGCTTTCCGCATAGAACGGCGTTTGGTTCAGCGCGACCTGCACATCGCTGCCCACCGCCGCGGCATCGACCCGATCACCGCCCTGCACCAAAGCGACGATCTGGCCCTCCGCGCTTTCGGTGTCATAGCCCAAAAACTCGGTCACGCCGCTTTTGTCGGCCACATCGAACCAAACGGTGGCATCCGCAGCCTCGCCCGATCCGGCCCAAGCCGCACGGGCCTTGGCCTTCTGCGCCGCCATTGCCGTGTCGAACCCTTCGGTATCGACGGCACGGCCCTTCTCGCGCAGCGCGTCCTGCGTCAAATCAAGCGGGAAGCCATATGTATCATAAAGTTTAAACGCCGCCTCCCCCGGCAAGGTCGCCCCCTCGGGCAAACCGCTCAACTCATCGTCCAGCAGCTTCAGACCGCGATCCAGCGTTTGGCGGAAACGGGTTTCCTCCAACAACAGAGTCTCACGGATAAGCGATTGCGCCTGCCCCAACTCAGGGTAAGCCGCGCCCATCTGCTGCACTAAGGATGGTACCAGCTGATGCATTAAGGGATCCTTAACGCCGAGCAGATGCGCATGGCGCATGGCGCGCCGCATGATCCGGCGCAGCACATATCCGCGGCCTTCGTTGGAGGGCATGACCCCATCCGCAATCAGGAAGGAGGTCGACCGCAGGTGATCCGCGATCACCCGGTGATGGGTCTTACCCGGCCCATCGGGATCGGTCGAAGACGCATGGGCGCTGGCCTCGATCAGGTTGCGCATAAGGTCAGTGGCGTAGTTGTCATTCGTACCCTGCAGCAGCGCCGCCACCCGTTCGATCCCCATTCCGGTATCGATCGACTGGTTCGGCAGCGGCTGGCGCGTGCCATCTTCGAACTGCTCGTATTGCATGAAAACGAGGTTCCAGATTTCGACGAAACGGTCACCGTCTTCCTCGGGCGATCCCGGAGGGCCGCCCCAAATGTGATCGCCATGATCGTAAAAGATCTCGGTACAGGGGCCGCAGGGGCCGGTGGGGCCAGCGGACCAAAAGTTATCATCCGTCGCGATGCGAATGATGCGCTCGTCCGGCAGCCCGGTATGGGCCTTCCAGATTTTAACCGCTTCTTCATCGGTATGGTACACTGTGACCAAAAGCCGGTTCGGGTCGATGCCGAACTCTTTGGTCAGCAAGTCCCATGCAAAGGGGATCGCTTCGGCCTTGAAGTAATCACCAAAGCTGAAGTTGCCCAGCATTTCGAAAAATGTGTGATGCCGCGCGGTATAGCCGACATTGTCGAGGTCATTGTGCTTGCCGCCCGCCCGCACACATTTCTGCGCCGAGGTCGCCCGGCTGTAATCGCGTGTCTCGACCCCGGTGAAGAGGTTCTTGAACTGGACCATACCGGCCGCAGTGAACATCAGTGTCGGATCGTTGCGCGGCACCAGCGGGCTGGAGGGCACGATCTGATGCCCCTGCGCATCGAAATAATTCAGAAAAGTTGAGCGAATTTCATTCAGCGTCTTCATGGCGAGGCCTTCCGGGGCAGATTTGATCGATCCCAAATACCCCTCAGCCCCGGCGCTGTCCACCGTTCCTGCCCATGAAAAAGGGGCGCAGCCTCCGGCCACGCCCCCATCATAAATTTAAATCGTCAAAGCAGTTCAGGCTTCGAGAATATCCGCATCGTCACCGCCAGAGCCTTCGAAGTCCAACCCATGAGCGGCGCGGATCTTATCCTCGATCTCAGCGGCCATGGCGGAGTTCTGTTTCAGGAAGGTCTTGGCGTTCTCACGCCCCTGCCCGATCCGCTCATCCCCATAGCTGAACCACGACCCGGATTTATCGACCACACCGGCCTTGACCCCAAGGTCCAGCAACTCGCCCATTTTCGAGATGCCTTCGCCATACATGATGTCGAATTCGACCTGTTTGAAAGGCGGCGCCACCTTGTTCTTGACGATCTTGACCTTCGTTGCGTTGCCAACAACCTCGTCCCGGTCCTTCAGGGCGCCGATCCGACGGATGTCGAGACGGACGGAGGAATAAAACTTCAGCGCGTTGCCGCCCGTAGTGGTCTCAGGAGAGCCGAACATCACGCCGATCTTCATCCGGATTTGGTTGATGAAGATCACCATACAATTGGACCGGCTGATCGAACCGGTCAGCTTGCGCATCGCCTGGCTCATCAAACGGGCCTGCACACCGACATTGCTGTCGCCCATCTCACCTTCAAGCTCGGATTTCGGCGTCAGGGCCGCGACGGAATCTACAATCACCATATTGACCGCGCCAGAGCGTACCAGCGTATCGGTGATCTCAAGCGCCTGCTCGCCGGTGTCGGGCTGGGAGATCAACAGCTCGTCAATGTCTACGCCAAGCTTTTTCGCATATTGCGGATCAAGCGCATGTTCCGCGTCGACAAAGGCGCAAACGCCGCCGGCCTTCTGCTGCTCTGCCACACAGTGCAGGGTCAGCGTTGTCTTACCCGAGGATTCCGGGCCATAAATTTCAATGATACGCCCCATCGGCAAGCCACCGATACCAAGCGCAATATCAAGGCCGAGCGAGCCTGTGGAGCTGGCTTTGATATCCTGGATTGCCCCTTCGGCCCCCAGTTTCATGATCGACCCTTTGCCGAACTGACGTTCGATCTGGGCCAGCGCGCTGTCGAGCGCCTTTTGCTTTTCTGCGGTTTTCTTGCTGTCCATCGTCAAAAGATCTGCCGTTGCCATTAGGTTCATTCCTTAGTGTCACAGTGGCGCCCCGGCGGCAATCGCCTGCGCGCTGCGTCGCTTATGTTCTTCTAATGTTCCATATGGGGGTAAATGAGGAACATTTCAATGACTTTGTTTGTCCTTTATGTTTTGGCGAGAATGGTAAAGAAATGGTTTACCCAAATGCATGGGTCCGTGTGCGGCCCGAGGAAAGACGCAATTGATTGTTTTTTTCAAAGAACGACTGGCCTTTCTGTCGGTCCCGAAGACCGGAACAACTGCCTATGAGAAAGCACTGGCGCCGCGCGCCGATATGGTGATTTCCGATCCGCCCATGCTGAAGCACGCGCCGGTCTATCGCTATAACCGCTTTATTCGGCCAATGTTTCTAAAGGTTTGCGATGCCGAGCTTGAGTTGATGGCGGTAATGCGCGAACCGATCTCTTGGCTGGGCAGTTGGTATCGTTATCGGCAGCGCCCCTTCATGAAGGATAAACCGAATAACACCTTCGGGATCACTTTCGACGAATTCGTTCTCGCCTATATGAAGGGGGACAAGCCGGGGTTCGCCGATGTGGGGAGCCAATTGAAGTTCATGGAGACCCAACCGAACGGCACCGGGATCACCCATCATTTCCGTTATGAAGATCAGACGCGGCTCCGTCGGTTCTTGGAAGAGCGGCTCGACGTGACGGTGACCCTGGGGCAGGAAAATGTGTCTCCCAAGATGGAGCTAACGCTTTCCCCGAATGTGGAAAAACGGTTTCGCCGTAAGTTCGCGGCAGAGTTTGAGCTTTACGAGTCGATCACATGACCCTGCCCCGCGTGGTGCTCAATGCAGCTGATTGTGGACCGTTGTGGTCAGGTCGGTCAGGGAGAAGGGTTTGGGCAGGAAGACAGAATTTGGAATTTTCGACTGTTCCTGACCGAAATTATCCTCCGCATAGCCCGAAACGAAAACGACCCGCACATCCGGGCGTTGTTTAAGCGCTTGGCGCACCCAGCTTGGCCCGTCCATGCCGGGCATGACAACATCCGTCACGAAGACGTCGATATCCAACTCCTTATCTTCGAGCATCTTCAATGCGGCTTCGGCGGATTCGGCTTCCAGCACCGTGTAGCCGCGCAGCCGCAGGGCGCGGCTTGCGAAGGCCCGCACGGGCGCTTCATCTTCCACCAGCAGGATTACGCCATCCGATCGCTGTAGCGGGCGATGGTCCGGTGATACCGGGGACTTTTTCGCGACGGCAAAGGGCTGCCCTTCCAACACGGGGAAATAGAGGGTGAAACAGGTGCCACGCCCCAACTCACTGTCGATAAAGATAAATCCGCCCGTCTGTTTGACGATGCCATAGGCGGTTGAAAGCCCCAGCCCAGTCCCCTCGCCCGTCCGTTTGGTAGTGAAAAACGGCTCAAAAACCTTTTGCAGCTTGTCCTTCGGGATGCCGGTACCATCGTCATGCACCTGCACCGTGACGTAACGCCCTGCTGGCACGCTGACCCGATCTCTTTCAAGCGGTTGGTCGAGGGCCGTCACCTCCGTCACGATGCGGATTTCCCCCCCGGCGGGCATGGCATCGCGGGCATTGACGACCAAGTTCATCAGCACCTGCTCTAACTGGCGTTTATCGGCGCGGATCGGGGCGAGGACGGGGTCATGGCTGAGGGTCAACGTCACTTTTTCGCCGACCAGACGGTTCAGCAAATGCGTGAGATCGGCGAGGGTATCGCGCATATCGAGCGTCTCAGGTCGGAGGGTCTGTTTGCGCGAGAAGGCGAGCAGCTGCCCCACAAGCGCAGCCGCACGGTTGGCGTTCTGGTTGATCTGCACCAGATCGCTGAAATCCGGATCACCCTGATCATGCCGCAGCAGGAGGAGGTCACAATGGCCGGAGATCGCGGTCAGGAGGTTGTTGAAATCATGTGCGACGCCCCCGGCCAGTTGGCCAATGGCCTGCATTTTCTGGCTCTGCACGAACTGCGCTTCAAGGGATTTGAGTTCGGTCGCGTCCTGCAAGACCGCAATCAGCGCCGCCTCCCCCCCTTCGGATATGCGGCTGAGCGAGACCTGAACGAAAATCTCCTTATCCGTGCGGGTCAGCCTGAGAAATTCGGACTTCTGAACCAACCGCCCCGCCAGACTGTCTTCCAGCCAATCCGAGATCGAGCGGCCCAGCCCTTCCATCAGATGCGAAAGATGGGTGTCGTGCCGCAGCGATACGCCGAGCAGTTTTCCCGCCATACGGTTGAAGGCCAATACCGTTCCGTCAGGTCGCAGTTTGATCATCGGCACGGGGAGGTCTTGAAAGGTTTCCCAGCCCAATTCATTGGGTGAGGCCGCCCCTTCGGGTGGCGGCAGAAGATAAAGCGCGCGGCGGTTCGCGCCAGCCTCAACCTCGGCCACCAGTACCTGCCGGTTTCCTTTTGCGGTGGCGATTTCGGCCACGGTTCCCGGAGTTAGTGGGAGGGAATTGAACAATCGGTCCAGTGACTTCACCCGTTCCCCAACAAGCAGGCGCGCTGCTTCATTCATGAAAAGGATCGCGCCACCCCGGCCCAGCATGACCATTGGCAAGGCCATGCTTTCTTGCGCACTGCGGGAGCCCTCACGGGGGCCAATGCTTTCAACCCGCCAAAGCAGACGGTCGGCTGACAGATGGTGCACCGATAGGCGTATGGGGCCGGACCGTGTGATCACCTCTTCCCGCGCGTTGCCGTTGGCGGCAGCGCGTGATTGTAGGCGGTAAAGAAGGCCCACGGGATTGGCAAAATGCCTGTGCAGCGCCTGCGCGAGGGTTTCTTCGCCGCCCTTGCCGAACTGCTCCAGAGCCGCCTCGTTGCGGTAGAGGACTTGTCGATCAGAGGTGGCGATGAAACTTGGTGTGGCATCTTTCGCGATGAAGTCCGCGACCCCACTGGCACTGGCGCGATGCAGCGCCCTATCCCGGAGATGGATGGTGATGTAACCAATTGAAATCAAACCCAGTGTGGCCGCCGAGGCGGCGAGGGCAAGCTGTAACGTCGCATCGGTGCCGCGCAGCGCCAGCGCGCCAAGGGCAATGGCCATTACCACGAGCAGCCAAAGCCGCCCGAGCTTCGCCTGCTGCCCAATCCCTGAATGCCCAACGCCCTGCTGCACGCACATCCCCTAACAACCGAATCATACGACTATTACGTGCGACA
>NZ_JBIFFJ010000076.1:0-1335 GCF_043556915.1 Sulfitobacter sp. 1A15299
CGGGCCTCGATGATCCCGTTCTCGGTCAGGACGAAGATGCGCGAAAGATCGCGCGGGTCGTATTTCAGTGTGTATTTGCGGGTTTCCTGGCCCATCAGCCAGCGCAGCTCGTTCGACCAGTAGCGGATGTGAAAGAGATGAAACCCGTCGCGTTGAAGAACCCGCTGCTCCGAGGGCAGGAAGTCGACCAGGAACTGGCGCAGATCGGCGGGCATGCGGACCTTCGCCGTGTCTGCCCGCGCAACCCAGGCCGCAGAGGGCGTAGTTTCCAAGGCGCTGTGGATGCGCGCGTGGTAGGAGCCGGTGATTTCGAGGGCGAGCCAGGTTTCCAGCTCCGCAAGCGTCATCACCGCCTCGGCTTCAGCGTCGAGATCGCCACGTTCGAAAATGTTTGAGAAATGCGAACCCGGCAGCAGATGGACCGCCCCCATCATGGTGCCGATCAGCCGCTCGATATGGCCACCGTATCGCGGTGTGCCTGGCGGGCGATACCGCAGGTCGATCTGGTACTCGGCGCAGGCGAGCCCGAAGGCGCGGGCATGGAATTCCGCGCCGTTGTCCACGTAGATCGCCCTGGGGATACCATGGGCGGGCCAGTCCGTATTGATCCCACGCGCCGTCAGCCAATGCGACTTGTCCATCACCGCATGGGTCAGGCAAAGCGCGACTGAAAGAAGCGAGGGCGGTTCCAGAGACAGGTGAAACCCCAGAACCATGCGGGTATTCCCGTCGATCGCCACGGTCAGCGTCGGCCGGCCAAGTGGGCGCCGGGTTACTGGATCGACGACCGTCACATCAGCCTTGGTATGATCGATCTGGACGATGTCGAGCGGGCGGGCCGCGGTGAGCGTTCCGGGCGTGGCAAGGTGGCGGCGCTCCGCCTTGTCCTTCCCCTCCCGCCTGGCCATGAGTTTTGCCTGATCCTTCAGATCCAGCCAGCGGCCAAGGCGCCGGATCGAGGGTGGTGCCAGCCCTTTCGCCTTGCAGTCGGCTGCAACCTCGCGCCAGAACCGGGTCTTGGTCGGTTTGCGGCGGGTGGCGTAGAATTCCCTGAAATGGTGAGCCACGATCGCCTCGACCGCAGGGTCCATTGGCTGCATGCCTGGCTTTGGGCCGGATGTATTCGGCAGAAGTGCGCTGGTCCGCGCATCCTCCCGGAACTGCTTTGCCAAACGATAGACCGTCGCCCGGCTGACATCCAACTGCCGCATCGCCCAAGAAACGTCACCTTCGGTGAGCTGTTCCGGCAGCTCGGCAAGCACTCTTGCGCGAAACTCGGCTTCTTCCCAGTCTAGGTCAGGCACGGGATTATCGGACATGACTTGAACGACGCAC
>NZ_JBIFFJ010000077.1:0-1330 GCF_043556915.1 Sulfitobacter sp. 1A15299
TTCGCGATCCGCGAAGGTGGCCGGACTGTCGGCGCGGGCGTCGTTTCCAAAATCACCGATTGATCTTTGGATCGGGCTTTCAAGCCTGACGTCTGAAGAAATAGAAAGGCCGCAGCCTTTGCTGCGGCCTTTTGCGTTGCTGGGGTCTGTGATCCCCCGGAGACAAAAAAAGCCGGCTCCCGTAAGAGCCGGCTTTCATCATTCTAATCCCAACAGAATCAAGCCGCGTCAGCGTTCACGCCACCCTTCGTCGCGATCTCGGTCATGCGGCGGTCGCCGTCATAGGTGTGATCGAGCTGCTCCTGCAGTTGCGCACCATCTACATCCTCGCCCAGACGATTGGCGAAGGCGACAACGCAGCCGTAACCCGCCAACGCATAGTGCACCATCCGCTGATACTGCGTGATGATCATCGCATCGCGGGCATCGCTGTCGCCAAAGTCTTCTTCCAGCACATGTTTATGCGCCTCTTTTACAAGGCCTTCCATCCCGTGGCAGTGCTCGCCATCCGGATCGAGGTCATGTTTGGCGCAGATTGACTTCAGCACATCCATCCCCTTGGCAATTCCATTGCTGCCGTCGATCAGCGCTTCGCTCAGCTCCTTGTCTTCCGCCGCGCGGCCCAGAGCATTGGTCGCTTCGAGCGATTGTTTGCAGGCAGAGTAGAGGTCTTGCAACTGGTCGGTGTAGACGTCTTTGAGATTGTTCATAGTCATCGGTCGTCCTCCAATTTCGGGCTTGGTTCGACGGGAAAACGTAAGCTGGACGGTCAATGTTCCCCAAAGAAGAGAATATCGGCGGAAAGGTCAGATCTGCTCTTGATCCGCCGCCCGTTTGCGACTACCCAAGCCACCGGCATAGGGGTTTAGCTCAGTTGGTAGAGCATCGGTCTCCAAAACCGAGGGTCGTGGGTTCGAGTCCCTCAGCCCCTGCCACATTTCCTTGAATTCCGTACGAAGCTGCGCGAGCGTATCGTTCGTTGCGGAGTCCTGCATCCGCGAGAGGCAGGGCCGTACCTTTAAGGCTATGTCGGTCTGCGGCAATTTATTCTTTATAAGTTTACCCACCCTAGGCCCGTCACCGCGCAAGTGTTCAGCGAGTCGCGCTGCCTCGGGGCGATTCACCCAGCATCCCCTCTATGGCGCTCCACTCGGAGATGATTCACGCGGTCATGGATGGTTCTACCAGTGTCATGCTGCCATCGCGGCGAAGCGCGGGGCCAGTTCCTATGGAAATAGCACGCCATTTCAGCGACTTGCCGAAAGGTTCCCCGAAATATCATCTTTTCTCAAATTTCTGCTTGCGGCTTTGCGCCACTCGCCTTAGAACC
>NZ_JBIFFJ010000078.1:0-1318 GCF_043556915.1 Sulfitobacter sp. 1A15299
GGGAGTGTGCGTAATTTTGTGCCCTGACGCCTTTAGTTACGCCATGGGAAAGCGTTCTTCGAACATGATGGCGAGTTGGCTTTTAACGCGGTGCCATTCACGCACAGATCGCTTCCACTCGACGGAAGTAGCATTGAGCGCCAAGTAGATCAACTTTGCTGCCGCCTCATCGCTCGGGAAGTGGCCTCGGGTTCGCACCGCACGCCGGATTTTTGAGTTCAAGGCTTCTATGGCATTCGTTGTGTAAATCAATCGGCGCACTTCGGGCGGGTAGTCGAGAAACGGGATCACCTCGTTCCAGGCTCGGCGCCAGCTCGGTGCAATGGCCGGATAGCGCTTGGCCAGATCGCTCTCCTCGAACTCGGCCAGCGCAGCCTCCGCTGCTTCGACGTCCAAGGCGGTGTAGACTGCCTTCAGGGCTGTCGCCACGGCCTTGCGGTCCTTGTAGCTGGCGAAGCTCATAGAGTGGCGCAGCAAATGAACGATGCACGTCTGAACCTGGGCTTCCGGGAAAGCTGCCTCAATGGCCTGAGGGAAGCCTTTGAGACCGTCGACCACGGCAATCAGAATGTCCTGAACACCCCTGTGACGTAGATCATTCAGAACCTTTGCCCAAAATTTGGCACCCTCGTTGGCCTGGAACCACAGCCCCAGAACGTCCCGGGTGCCGTCTGGACGGATCGCCAAGGCTACGAAGACCGCCTTGTTCGAGACCGCTCCATCACTGCGGATGTTGACGCGGATCGCGTCCATAAACACCACGGGATAGCAGGGTTCCAGTGGTCGGCTCTGCCAGGCGGTGACCTCGTCCATCACAGCTTCAGTGATCACCGATATCAAGCTGGGTGATGCCTCAAAGCCGTAAATCTCCTCAATGTGCCCTTGGATCTCACGGGTCGTCATTCCGCGTGCATACATGCTGACGATCTTGCGGTCGAACTCGGGAAAACGACGCTGATACTTGGCTATCAACAGCGGATCAAAGGTGCCGTTGCGGTCGCGCGGAATGTCCAGGATGACCTTCCCGCTGTCGGTGGTCACAGTCTTCTGGCTGCTGCCATTACGACGATTGGGCGGATGGTTCTGGCCCTCCGCGACACCTTCTTCGCGCTCTGCCCCAAGATGTTCCTCCATCTCAGCTGTTAAAGCGCGTTCTGCCAATGCTTTGGTCAACTCGGCAAGTATGCCCTGCTTGCCGAATAGGTCGCCAGAGGACCGGCCTTCCATCAGTTGGTCTAATAGCTTTTTGTCAATGCTCATACGTGGGTCTCCTTATAGAGCAGTTACCATGCCAGAGCACAAAATTCAGGACAGTCCC
>NZ_JBIFFJ010000014.1:0-67989 GCF_043556915.1 Sulfitobacter sp. 1A15299
CGGTTGTAGCTCAGTTGGTTAGAGTACCGGCCTGTCACGCCGGGGGTCGCGGGTTCGAGCCCCGTCAACCGCGCCACCGCTGCCTGAAAAGGGGACCTCTCTGAGGTCCCTTTTTCCATTTCCAATCCCCTTAAAATGCCGCGCGAAAACTTCTTTCGAGAAAGCGCATTTTCTCGCGCGAATGCGCTTGACGTCCCGCGCCCCGTGGCCTATTCCGCCCCCATCGCGCGGTTGTAGCTCAGTTGGTTAGAGTACCGGCCTGTCACGCCGGGGGTCGCGGGTTCGAGCCCCGTCAACCGCGCCACTTTCCCCTCTATTTCGTAACGTGCAGGCGATAAGTCCCCGTTCGCGCAGGCTTATTCAGTGCGGCCCCTTGGCGCCTCGGAAGGTGGCATATGTGGCGACCGGGCAGGCCCGATCGCCAGCCTGCTCAGGTCAGCGCATCAATGATGCGCGCCCAGGAGCGGATGCCTTTGTGAAAACTTTCCATGTCGTATTTCTCGTTCGGGGAGTGGATCTGATCGTCATCTTTGCCGAAACCGATCAGCATCGGCTCGGTCCCGAGAATCTTCTGAAAATGCCCGGCAATCGGGATCGAGCCGCCACAGCCGATATAGGCCGCAGGCACCTGCCATTCGTCGCTCAGCGCTTGGCGGGCCGGTTCGAACATCGCATGGCCAATGTCCACCCCCGAGGCTTGGCTGGCGCCGTGGCCTGAGAATTCCACCGTGCAGTCTTCGGGCAGCATCTCAGCCACCATCTTGCGGAAGTTCTCACGGATGGCGAGCGGGTCTTGCGTGCCGACGAGGCGAAAGCTGATCTTGGCGTGGGCCTCGGAGGGCAGCACCGTTTTGAAGCCATCGCCGGTATAGCCGCCCCAGATGCCGTTAACCTCACAAGTCGGGCGGGACCAGATCATCTCAAGCGGGGTGCGGTCCTGCTCACCCGCCGGTTTGCTGAGGCCCACGTCGCCGAGGAAGGCGGCGTGGTCAAAGGCCAGCCCCTGCCACTGCGCTTCCAGATCCTCGGGCAGGTCGGGCACGCCGTCATAGAAGCCGGGGATGGTGATGCGGCCTTCGTCGTCATGCAACGCGGCGATCACCTTGCTCAGCGCGCGGATCGGGTTCATCGAAATACCGCCATACATGCCCGAATGCAGGTCTTTCGACGGTGCGGTGACGGTCAGCTCTTCGCCCAGAAGCCCGCGCAGCATGGTGACGATGGCGGGGGTCTTGCTCTCGAACAGCCCGGTGTCGCAGATCATCGCCACATCGGCTTTCAACTCCTCGGCGTTCTCCTCCATGAAAGGGACGAGTGAGGGGGAGCCGGATTCCTCTTCGCCTTCGAGGAAGAAGGTGATGCGGCAGGGCCAATCGCCTTTCACCTCTTTCCACGCGCGCAGGGCTTCGATGATGGTCATCAACTGGCCCTTGTCATCGGCGGCCCCGCGGCCCCGGATCACGCGGCCCTTCTCCGTCTCCTCAACCGCCGGATCGAAGGGATCGCGGTCCCAAAGGTTCAGCGGGTCGACCGGCTGCACGTCATAGTGGCCATAAAACAGCAGATGCGGCTTGCCTTCGCCGACATGACCCACGACCATCGGATGGCCCGGCGTGGTGCGTTTTTCGGCTTCCACGCCCATGGATGTGAGGTCGGCCACCAGCCAATCGGCGGCACGGTCGCAATCGGCCTTATAGGCCGGATCGGTCGAAATCGAGGGGATGCGCAGCAGGTCCAACAGACGTTCGGTGGCGGCGGGCAGATCGTCGTCGATCCGGGCGAGAACATCGTCGAGGGACATGGGTATAATTCCTTGCGCTTGTGAATTTGGCGCGAAGGTATCAGGCGGGCAGGGCGTGTCCAGTGGCCGCAAGCCCCGCGCTCAAAAGGTGAGCGAGAGGCGGCTGCCCTCGGCGGTAAGCTGGCTGTCGACCTGCGCGTTCAACTGCGACGCTGCCGCCGCCATCAGGGTTTTGCCAATGCTGTCGGCCCGCGCTTTGCCTTCGTTCGCAGCCCCGATGCCATCATCCTTGCAGTCAAGGCGGAAGCGCCCGTCCCGCAGGCTGAGGTCGATGTCGATATGGCCGGGCGCGCCATCCGGGAAGGCGTGTTTGATCGAATTGGCGGCAAACTCGCTAATGATCAGCCCCAAGGACGAGGCCGCGCTGGAGCGTAGTGTGGCGGGGTCTGACCGGTAGCTGATTTTGATATGCCCCGGCGCGGTTTCCTGCAAAAGCCCCACGACCTTGTCGAGGTATTTGCCCGCATCAACCTCATCGCGCCCCTGTCCGGATTGCAGCTCACTATGGAGCGTTGCCATGGCGTTGACCCGGCGCTGGATGCCGTTCAGCACATTGACGGTGGTCGTGTCGTCCAGTTGCCGGGTGTGCAGCCGCACCATGGCCGACAGCGTCTGGAGCGAGTTCTTGACCCGGTGATCCGCCTCGCTCATCAGCACGGCTTGGCTGCGCAGGGCAAGGCGCAGGTCGAGCTGTTTCATCACCTGACGGGACAAAACGGAAACGGCTTTGCGTTGTAGCGCGGTCAGTTGGCGGGGTTTGGTGTCAAGGATGCATAGGGTACCAAGCGGCAGCCCATTGGGCGCCAGCAAGAGGGCGCCCGCGTAAAAGCGCAGCCCTTCGCCCGCGGTGCAAAGCGGGTTGTCGGCCATGCGCGGGTCTTTCAGCGTGTCGGGTATCTCGACAAAAGGGTCTTCCAGAATCGCATGAGAGCAGAGCGAGGTTTCAAGCGGCGTCTCGCGGGCATTCAGGCCCACTTCGGCCTTGAACCACTGGCGGTCCTTGTCGATCAGATTGATCACTGAAATCGGCGCACCACAGATTTCGGCCGCCAGTTCGACGATCTCGTCGAACTCCTCTTCACGCGGGGTGTCGAGGATTTCGTAATTATAGAGCGTCCGCAGGCGCTGGTCCTGCTGGGGATGGGGATTGGCGCGCACAACAAACTGCCCTTTCTGGGTTGGCCTTCTGCAAACATCAAACTGGCTGGCAATACAAGCATACATTCATACATCCAGCGCCTGCCTGCGACAGTTCGCCCCGCAGAGGGGGCGGGATAAGCGATTGAAGCCTCGGCTTTGGATCTGTAATCATTCTAAAAGCTGAATATGGAGGGGGCCCTCCTGTTCGCGCCAAAAGATGGAGACGCGCAATGGACTATAACGAGAAGCTCGACGCGGCGATTGCGCGCCTGCATGACGAAGGACGCTACCGGACCTTCATCGACATCGAGCGCCGCAATGGTCAGTTCCCCCATGCCGTCTGGACCAAGCCCGATGGGTCGCAACAGGATATCACCGTCTGGTGCGGCAATGACTACCTTGGCATGGGGCAAAACCCCGTGGTGATCGAGGCCATGGAAGAAGCGCTGCGCGCCACCGGCGCAGGCTCTGGCGGGACACGCAACATCTCGGGCACGACGGTTTACCACAAGCAGCTTGAGGCCGAACTGGCCGATCTTCACGGCAAGGAAGCGGCGCTGCTGTTCACCTCGGCCTATATCGCCAACGATGCCACGCTCTCGACCCTGCCGAAGCTCTTTCCCGGGCTGATCATCTATTCCGACGCGCTGAACCATGCCTCCATGATCGAAGGCGTGCGCCGCAATGGCGGGGCAAAGCGCATCTTCCGCCACAATGATGTCGCCCATCTGCGCGAGTTGATGGAGGCGGATGACCCTGCCGCCCCCAAGCTGATCGCCTTTGAATCGATCTATTCGATGGACGGCGATTTCGGGCCCATCGAAGAAATTTGCGATCTGGCGGATGAATTCGGCGCGCTGACCTATATCGACGAGGTCCATGCCGTGGGCATGTATGGCCCGCGCGGGGCAGGGGTGGCCGAGCGTGACCGCCTGATGCACCGCCTCGACATCATCAATGGCACGCTGGCCAAAGCCTACGGCGTGATGGGCGGCTATATCGCCGCCTCGGCCAAGATGTGCGACGCGATCCGCTCCTATGCCCCGGGGTTCATCTTTACCACTTCGCTGCCGCCTGCCGTCGCCGCGGGTGCCGCCGCTTCGGTCGCCTATCTCAAACGTGCGCCCGAGCTGCGTGAGAAACACCAGCAGCAGGCCAAGGTGTTGAAGCTGCGGCTGAAGGGGCTGGGCTTGCCGATCATCGACCATGGCAGTCACATCGTGCCCGTCATGGTGGGCAACCCGGTGCACACCAAGCTTTTGTCGGACATGCTGCTCGAAGATCACGGCATCTATGTCCAACCCATCAACTTCCCCACCGTGCCGCGCGGCACGGAGCGGCTGCGCTTCACACCTTCGCCGGTGCATGGCCCCAAAGAGATGGATGCGCTTGTCCGGGGGATGGACGTGCTCTGGTCGCATTGTGCGCTGAATCGTGCCGAAGCTGCGGGCTAACGCAGCGCTATTCGTGTTTTGCGTTGTCTTGTGGTAGCCTTTTGTCAAGAAAAGGCTATATCCGAATCGTTGGGGCGTGTTTGGATCAAAGCTACAGGCTAATAGGGACAGGGCATATTGATGATCGGGCGATGGGCCTCCAGAACCGCTGAGGACGAAACAGTCGAACCCAAAGGGTTCGATGCATTCGAATTGCGGTTGGGGGATGTCATGCGTGGCGAACGGGCCACGCTTGGTAAATCCCTGCTCGATGTGCAGCGCGAATTGCGCATCAAAGCCTCCTATATCGCTGCTATCGAAAACTGTGATCCCGGCGCATTCGACACGCCCGGTTTCATCGCAGGCTATGTGCGCTCCTACGCGCGCTACCTCAATATGGACCCCGATCAGGCCTTCACCGCCTTCTGCAAGGAATCCGGTTTCGCCGTGGCCCATGGCATGTCCGCCGAAGCCTCCGTCGTGAAAAAGCCGAGCTTCGAGGAACGCCGCAAGACCCCGAAAGAAGACGATCTTTTCGCCCGGCCCAACACGCCCTTCGTGCCCACGGGCGACGGGTTGCTCAGCCGGATCGAGCCGGGGGCGGTTGGATCATCGCTGGTTCTGATCGCGCTGATCTCGGCCATTGGTTTTGGCGGCTGGACCGTGCTGAAAGAGGTGCAGCGCGTGCAGGTGGCCCCGGTGGATCAAACCCCGATCGTGCTTTCCGATCTCGACCCGCTGGATGGCGCACTGGCCAGCGCGCCTGATGCGGAAGACGATTCCGCCGCGCCGAAAAGCGTGGAAAGCCCCCGGGCCGAGGCACTGGACCGGCTTTATCGCCCTCAAGCGCTGGACGTGCCGGTGCTGGTGGCGCGTGACGCGCCGATCGCTTCGATCGATCCGCGTTCTGTCAGCAACTTTCCAACGCCGGACCGCCCCGACACCGCCGCGCAGGGCACCGTGGTGGCCGGCAGCGGTGATGGCTCTTCGGATAGCATTACCAGCGCGATCGACGAGGCGCTGGTGCTCGCCAATGCCGATACCGATCTGCCCAAACCTCAGGTTGTCGAGCCTTTGGGCGAGAAAGTGCGCATGGTCGCGGCTTACCCCTCATGGGTGCGGGTGCGCGCGGCTGACGGTACAGTGATTTTCGAAGGCGTGATGAACAAGGGCGATACATGGGATGTTCCCGTCACCGAAGAACCGCCTTCCCTGCGGACGGGCGAATCCGGTGCGCTTTATTTCGCAATGGCGGACGGCTGTTTTGGCCCCGTCGGGCCGCGCGGGGCGGTGACTTCCAACGTGCCGCTCCACGCGCAAGCGCTGGCTGAGCTCTATGAGCCGGTCGATCCGACGGCAGAGCAATCCCTCAGCCGGATGTTCGCCGATCTCGAAGGCTCGCTCGACCCTTCCGCGCTGGCGGCGATGCCCTGTCAGGGCAGCTAAACGCGCGGGCTGCCGCTTCCCATTGCACATGAGGGCTTGGCTGAATAGGTAGGGGGCCATAGCCCCTGATCCCGCGAAAGGTGTCTTCATGTCGCTTCATTCCATTCGCCCTTGGCGCGATATTCCGCGTCGCAAGTCCCGGCAGATCATGGTGGGCAATGTGCCGGTGGGCGGTGACGCGCCGATCACCGTGCAGACCATGACGAACACGCTGACCACCGATGTCGCCGCCACCATCGCGCAGGTCCAAGCCGCCGCCGAGGCGGGCGCCGATATCGTGCGGGTCTCGGTCCCGGATGAGGATTCGTCCAAAGCCCTGCGTGAGATCGTGCCCGAAGTGTCGGTGCCCATCGTTGCGGACATCCACTTTCACTACAAGCGTGGGATCGAAGCCGCCGAGGCCGGTGCCGCCTGCCTGCGCATCAACCCGGGCAACATCGGCGATGAAAAGCGGGTGCGTGAGGTCATCAAAGCCGCGCGGGACCACAATTGCTCGATCCGCATTGGCGTGAATGCAGGCTCGTTGGAGCGGCATTTGCTGGAGAAATACGGCGAACCTTGTCCCGATGCGATGGTGGAAAGCGGGCTGGATCACATCAAGATCCTGCAAGACAACGATTTCCACGAGTTCAAGATTTCCTGCAAAGCCTCGGACGTTTTCATGGCCGCGGCGGCCTATCAACAGCTTGCCGATGCCACCGACGCGCCCATCCACCTTGGCATCACCGAGGCGGGCGGGCTGATGTCGGGCACGATCAAATCGGCCATCGGTCTGGGCAATCTGCTATGGAGTGGCATCGGCGATACCATCCGTGTCTCCCTTTCCGCCGATCCGGTGGAAGAGGTGAAGGTCGGCTATGAGATTCTCAAATCCCTGGGCCTTCGGCACCGGGGCGTGAACATCATCTCTTGCCCCTCCTGCGCACGGCAGGGGTTCGACGTGATCAAAACCGTCGAGACCTTGGAGAAACGGCTGGAGCATATCAAGACGCCGATGAGCCTGTCGATCATCGGCTGCGTGGTGAACGGCCCCGGCGAGGCGCTCATGACGGACGTGGGCTTTACCGGCGGCGGGGCCGGGTCTGGCATGGTCTATCTGGCGGGCAAGCAGAGCCATAAGCTCGGCAACGAGGGTATGATTGACCATATTGTCGAGCAGGTCGAGGAACGCGCGGCACAGATTGAGGCTGAGGCGGTGAAGGCGGCTGAGTAGGTTGGAGGCTGAGCCGCTGACCCTGTGTTGGGTGAGAGGCTGCGCAGAGGTATTTTTAAAAGGATGAAGATGTAGGGGGAGCGCGTGAGTCGGGAGGTTTGCGCGCTTTGTCTTTTGTGGGAATGTCTATTTATGAGTGGGTTGCGGGTTTGTCTTCATCGTATTTGGGCTGAGGTGTTTTTCTAGGACCACGGGGGGCATGTGGCCATTGAGGACCATTTCGGGCAGCACATAGAAGGGGGCATTGGTGAGCCCGAGGGCGGCGGCCCAACGGGCGGGTTGGGGGTGGCTAAGATCGTGCTGGATGAAGGTGATGCCATAACGCTCTGTGATTGCGGTTAATTCCTTGACGGCGGTGGCGCAGCTCTCGCAGGTCTCTGTGGTGAAAACTGCGATGGGGTGGCCTGCCAAAAGGTCGGGGGCCAAGCGGTCGAGCAGGGAGAGGTCGTTTTGGATATGCCGTTGCATTTGCGACGGACCGGCCATCGCTTTGGCGATGACATCGCCATTGGCGAGGATCGCGGCGCGGAGTTCGGTTTCAAACGCATCACGCGCAGCCGGTTCATCGGCCCCGGCGGGCAAGGCCAGCGCGAGCGCGGCCACGACTGCCGGGGCGCGCATCTTTAGCCGCGCTTTTCTTCTACCAGCGCCATCATTTGATCATAGGGCAGGTAGCCGCGCAGCATTTCGTCTTGCATGACGAAGGTGGGGGTGCCGGTGATTTGCAGCTTTTCGGCCAGCGCGCGGGTCTGGGCGATCTCTTGTGTGACCGCGTCGCTGTCCATCTCGGCCTCGATCGCGGCGACATCCAGATCGAAGCTTTCGCCCAAGCGGCGCAGGGCGGGGAGGGTGACCTCTCCGTTGAAGGCCATAAGCGCATCGTTCAGTTGCTTGTAAGCGTCATCGCCCGCGACCTGTTTGGTTGCCACGGCAAAGCGCGAGGCCAGCAGCGATTGCTCACCAAGGATCGGGAATTCTTTGACGATCAGTTTGATGTTGCCGTCCGTTTCCAGCAGTTTGGCCACTTCGCCATGGGCGCGTTTGCAGTAGCCGCAGCGGTAGTCGAGGAATTCGACCAGTGTGATATCCCCCTCCGGATTACCACCGACCCAAGAGTAGCCATCGTCGAAGATTTCATCGGCATTGGCGGTAACCAGATCGAAATCCGCCTGCATCTGCGCTTGGGCCTGACGGTTTTGCATCTGCTCTACCGCTTGCAGGATCACTTCGGGGTTTTCCATCAGATAGGCGCGGACCTCGGCCCGGAACTGCGCGCGTTCGGCATCCGTAAGCTCGGTCAGGTCCATGGCCCCGGCGGGGGCGGCAAGGGCGACAGCACCGGCGAGGGCGGGGGCGAGGAGGCGGGCGAACATGGGCGGTCCTTTCGGTAAAGCTGCGAAATAGGGGCCAAGGGTTGACGCCCGGCATCAGGCGCGGTGAAAGCACATGCCGACAGTAGGAGCAAGCCCATGCGCAATTCAACCAGGTCCGCCGTTGATCCCTTTATCGTGATGGACGTGATGCAGGCCGCCAGCGCCGCCGAGGAGGCGGGCCGTCACATCATTCATATGGAAGTTGGCCAGCCCGGCACAGGCGCGCCGAAAGGGGCGGCTCAGGCGCTGACCAAGGCCATGAGTGAGGGGGCTTTGGGCTATACCGTGGCACTTGGGCTGCCTGCTTTGCGCGCGCGGATCGCGCAGATGTATGGCGAGTGGTATAACGTCGATCTCAATCCGGCCCGGGTGGTGATCACCCCCGGATCCTCGGGCGGGTTTTTGCTGGCATTTACCGCGCTTTTCGATTCCGGTGACCGGGTGGGCATCGGCGCGCCGGGCTATCCCAGCTACCGCCAGATCCTGCGCGCCTTGGGGATGCAGCCCGTCGATCTCCCCGCCGCGCCCGAGAACAGGTATCAGCCGGTCGCGGCGGATTTCGCGGGGGCGGACCTGCGCGGTTTGCTTGTGGCCTCCCCGGCCAATCCGTCGGGCACGATGCTCGACCGGCCCGCTTTGACGGCGCTGACGGATGCCTGCGCGGCCAATGGGATGTCCTTCATCTCGGATGAGATTTACCATGGCATCGAATATGACAAGAAGGCCGTGACCGCGCTGGAGGTCACCGATGACTGCTATGTGATCAACTCCTTCTCGAAGTATTTTTCGATGACCGGCTGGCGCGTGGGTTGGATGGTGGTGCCCGAGGATCAGGTGCGCGTGGTCGAGCGGATCGCGCAGAACATGTTCATCTGCGCGCCCCATGCCAGCCAGATCGCGGCGCTGGCGGCGATGGACTGTGACGACGAATTGCAGGCCAATCTGGCGGTCTACCGCCGCAATCGCGACCTGATGATCACGGGGTTGCAAGAGGCGGGGTTCACGGACATCGCGCCGCCCGATGGGGCGTTCTACGTCTATGCCGATGTCTCGCGCTTTACCGATGACAGCCGCGCCTTTGCGGCGGAAATTCTCGAGAAGGCGGGCGTAGCCGTGACCCCCGGGCTCGATTTCGACCCGGCGCGGGGGCATAAGACGCTGCGTTTTTCCTATGCGCGCAGCACGGCGGATATGGAGGAGGGGATCGCCCGGCTCAAAGCCTTCATGGCGGCGCGCTGAGCGCTGGTTTGGTCGCGCGGTAGGTGGTAGAAGGGCGAAAACGGGCAGGGTGGTCGACGATGCGGGCAATCTTTAGGGGACTGGCAGTGTTGCTGGCCTGTGCGGGGCCAATCACCGGCGCGGCACAGGAGTTGACGGCGCTGGCGCGGGTCGATCCGGTTGAGAGCGCAGTGAGTGATCGCTGGTTCGGCAAGACCGACCTGACCGTGGTGCTAAGCCAGGGCGTGCCTTTCCGTGTCTTCCTGTTGGACGATCCCGCCCGCCTGATCGTCGATTTCCGCGAGGCGGATTGGTCGAATGTCGCCCGGGGGGATCTGCTGGAAAAGCCGGGCCGTATCTCGGCCCTGCGGTTTGGCGCGTTTCAGCCCGGTTGGTCGCGTCTGGTGGCGGATCTGGCCGAGCCGATGGTCCCTGCCGAGATTGGCATGCCAGTGGACGCAAGCAGCGGCAAAGCGCGGCTTGAGATCACCTTGGAGACGGTCGAGCCTGCGATCTTCGGCGAGGCTGCGGGCGCGCCGGTGGACCCGGATTGGACCACCGCGCTGACCGCGCCGCCCAAACCTCAGGTGGGGGGCAAGGACAGTTTCACCGTCGTTCTGGACCCAGGCCACGGCGGCATCGACCCCGGGGCGCAGCGCGAAGGGTTGGACGAGAAAGACCTGATGCTCAACTTCGCCCGCGATCTGCGCGATGCGCTGCGCCGCAAGGGCGTGGATGTGCTGCTCACCCGGGACGAGGATATCTTTGTCGCCTTGGAACACCGGGTGGCCATCGCCCATCAGGCCGAGGCGGACCTTTTCATCTCGCTCCATGCCGACAGCCTGTCGCAGGGCGGGGCGAGCGGGGCGACGGTCTATACCCTTTCCGACGATGCCAGCGATGTGGCGACCGAACATCTGGCCGCGCGGCATGACCGGTCGGATATCATCGCGGGGGCGGACCTGACCGGCTCGGACGATCAGGTGGCGGGCATCCTGCTCGATCTTGCCCGGCAAGAGACCGAGCCGCGCTCGGATGCGCTGGCCGGGATTCTGGTCAAGGGGATGCGCGCGGCAGGCGGGCCGATGAACGGTCGACCGCTGCGGCGGGCGGGCTTCTCGGTTTTGAAATCCGCCGATATTCCTTCGGTTCTGGTCGAAGTGGGGTTCCTGAGTTCCAAGCGGGATCTGAGCAATCTGCGCGATCCGGTGTGGCGCGCGTCGATGGTGGGCGCGATGGCGGATGCGATCGTGTCATGGCGTGATCAGGATGCCGCGCTCAAGCCTTTGATCAGAAAGTAAAATGAAAAGATGTGGCCGCCGTGGCGATGGGCGAAGATTCGCCCCCGCTGGCGGCCATGTGTTTTGACCCGCGCCAGTGCATCCTGTATAGGCTCGGAACTGTCCCTAGCCAATGGTGGTCCGCGCGCGTGTTTCGATTTGTTCTGTCCTTTTTCGGGGGGATTTTCACCACCCTGACCCTGAGCGTCGGCATGGTGGCTTTGACCATCGGGGCGGTGTTCTGGATGTATGGCCGGGATTTGCCCAGCCATGAGTCGCTGGCGCAATATACGCCGCCGACGATCAGCCGGATTTACTCGGGCCAAGGTCGTTTGATCGACGAATTCGCCAAGGAACGCCGTCTTTTCGCCCCGGCCAATACCATCCCGGATCTGGTGAAACAGGCGTTTATCTCGGCTGAGGACAAGAACTTCTACCTCCACGAGGGCTATGACCTGCGCGGCATCGGTGCGGCGGCGGTGGATGCGGTCAAATCGCGCGGGCGCGATGTGCGCGGGGCTTCGACGATCACCCAGCAGGTGATGAAGAACTTCCTGTTGTCAGGGGACCGCCGGGCCGAGCGCAAGATCAAGGAGATCATCCTTGCCTCGCGTTTGGAAGAGACCTTGAGCAAAGAGAAAATTCTCGAACTCTATCTGAACGAGATTTTCCTCGGCCAGAACTCTTATGGCGTGGCGGCGGCGAGCCAGACGTATTTCAATAAGACATTGAGTGAGTTGGCCCCGCATGAGGCGGCCTTCCTCGCCTCGCTGCCCAAGGCACCGTCGGATTACCACCCGGTGCGCCGCAAGGACCGGCTGCTGGCGCGACGCAACTTCGTGCTGCGCGAGATGAAAGAGAACGGCTATATCTCGGAAGCGGTCTTTGAAACCGAGGTGGCGCAGCCGCTGCGCTCGGTCCAGAACGGCGATTTCGAGAGCTTCAAGGCCGAATTGCCGCCGCGGGACTACTTCACCGATGAAATTCGCCGCCAGTTGAGCGAGGATTTCGGCGAGGGGGAGTTCTTTACCGGCGGTCTGACCGTGCGCGCGACCATCGACAACGAGATGCAGCCCATCGCCGCCAACGCCCTACGCCGAGAGCTGGAACAATATGACCGCGGGCAGGGCGTCTGGCGCGGAACACGGTTCGAGATCCCCGCCGAACAACTGGGCAGCGAAGAGAAATGGCGTGCAGCGCTCGCCGACTTGCGGGTGCCGCGTGACATCGACCTGGAAAACCAGTGGTATCCGGCGGTGGTGCTTGAGGTCGGCAGCAGTGACGCCCGCATCGGCATCGAAGGGGTCGAGGAAGACGAAGACGGCCACTGGATTCCGGCCAAGGACGTGCAATGGGCGCGCAAGCGGCTGGAGGACGGCTCTCTCGGGCGCAAGGCTCAGGTGGCGGGCGACCTGCTTGAGGTGGGTGAAGTCGTCTTGGTCCGCCGCATGACCTCGGACAGCGACGGCTCTTTCATCCGCTGGACATTGCGGCAGGTGCCCGAAGTGCAGGGCGGTTTCGTCGCCATGGACGTGCACACGGGGCGCGTGATCGCGATGCAGGGCGGTTTTTCCTATCAGGCGAGCGTGTTCAACCGTGCCACACAGGCCAAGCGTCAGCCGGGATCGAGCTTCAAACCCTTTGTCTATGCCTCCGCGCTCGACAGTGGCTATAGCCCGGCGACCATCGTGGTTGACGCTCCGATCGAGATCAACACGCCGCAGGGCGTTTGGCGGCCACAGAACGCCTCTCATAAGTTTTACGGGCCGACGCCTTTGCGCACCGGGATCGAACAGTCGCGCAACCTGATGACCATCCGTCTGGCGCAGGAAGTCGGGATGGATGTGGTTGGCAGCTATGCGGAGCGTTTCGGCGTTTACGATGATCTCGCGCCCTTGCTGTCGAACGCGCTCGGCAGTCAGGAAACCACGCTGTACCAAATGGTTTCGGCCTATGCGATGTTCGCCAATGGCGGCGAGCGGGTGCAGCCCACTTTGGTCGACCGGGTGCAAGACCGCTATGGTCGCACGGTCTACAAACATGATGAGCGCAAATGCTACGATTGTGAGCAGATCGACCTCGCCCCCGGCGAGGCGCCGCGGATCATTTCCAACCGCGAGCGGGTGATGGACCCGGTGACCGCCTATCAGTTGACCTCCATGATGCGGGGCGTGGTCGAGCGTGGCACGGCGCGCAATGCGGTGAACCTGCCGGTGCCGATCGCGGGCAAGACAGGCACCACCAACGATGAGAAAGACGCGTGGTTCGTGGGCTTTTCCTCCAACGTCGTGGCGGGCTGCTACATCGGTTTCGACACCCCGCGCCCGATGGGCCGGGGCGCGGGCGGCGGGCGGCTCTGCGCGCCTGTCTTCCAGCGCTTCATGTCCGAGGCGATCAAGAAATATGGCGGCGGTGACTTCGCGGTCCCCGACCAGTGCCGCTTTATCAAGATCGACCGTTTCACCGGCGCGCGGCTGAGCGACAGTGCCACCGGTGGCAATGTCGTGTCGGAATGTTTCCGCGATGGCGAAGAGCCGCTTTTTGGCATCTCTTTCGACGGCGGTTTTGCCATGGGGGCGGACCTGCCACTGGTCGAAGAACTGGGCGGCTCCTCGTCGCGTCAGGTCACCACGTCGACCGGCAAGAAGGCCACCGTCGGCCCCAAGGCAAGCTTTGGCACGCTGAGCTCCGGCGGGCTTTACTAATCAGGCCGAAGGGGGCGGGGCAAAGCCCGGCTTTGCCGCCCCCACTTGCCGCCGCTGGCGGGCTGGTCTATCTCTCGTGCGGCTCCGGTTTTCGGGGCCGCATTACTTATCAAAGGCAGGCACACATGCGCGCAGAGGCACAGAATACCGCGGACCAGATCAGCAAATCGCTGGAATTGCTGGCCCAGCGACTGGATGTGGAGACCGCGCCCTACCGGCTGGAAGAATTCAACGCCCGCGTCGAAGACCCGAACCTTTGGGACAACCCCGATGCGGCGCAAAAGCTGATGCGCGAGCGTCAGTCGTTGGTCGATGCCATCGACACCTATGAGGGCATCAAACAGGAGTTGGCCGACAATCTAGAGCTGATCGAATTGGGCGAGATGGAAGAGGACGAAGAGGTCATCTCGGATGCCGAGGCGGCGCTGAAGGCGCTGGCCGAAAAGGCCGCGCAGAAGGAACTCGAAGCGCTGCTGAACGGTGAGGCCGACAGCAACGACACCTTCCTTGAGATCAACGCAGGCGCGGGCGGCACGGAAAGCTGCGACTGGGCCAGCATGTTGGCGCGGATGTATGTCCGCTGGGCCGAGAAAAAGGGCTATAAGGTCGATCTTCAGGCCGAAAGCGCGGGCGATGAGGCGGGCATCAAATCCGCGACCTATAAGATCGAAGGTCACAACGCCTATGGCTGGCTAAAATCCGAAAGCGGCGTGCATCGTCTGGTACGCATCTCGCCCTTCGACTCGGCAGCCAAACGGCACACTTCGTTCACCTCCGTGAAGGTTTACCCGGTGGTCGACGACAATATCGAGATCGAGGTTAACCCGTCCGATATTCGCATTGATACCTACCGGTCCTCCGGCGCGGGCGGTCAGCACGTCAACACCACCGACTCCGCGGTGCGGATCACCCACCACCCCACGGGCATCGTGGTGACCTCTTCGGAGAAGTCGCAGCACCAGAACCGTGACATCGCCATGAAAGCGCTGAAATCGCGGCTCTATCAGATGGAGTTGGACAAGCGCTCGGCACTGGTGAACGAGGCGCATGAGAATGCAGGCGACGCGGGCTGGGGCAACCAGATCCGCTCCTACGTTCTGCAGCCCTACCAGATGGTCAAAGACCTGCGCACCAATTACGAGACTTCGGACACCAAAGGCGTGCTTGACGGTGATCTCGACGGGTTGATGGGGGCGACGCTGGCGCTGGCGGTCTCGGGCAAAAGCCGGGCCGAAGCGCAGGGCGACTGAGCCCATGCTGTCCCCTTCATGGAATGACAATCACCAATAGGGGGGACATGATGGAATTGCTGAATTGGGACGCCACGGAGTTGGCCGAGGCGCTGGCCGCGCGAAAGATATCCGCGGTCGAGTTGATGCAGGCCACCTTGGCCCGGATCGAGGCGGTGAACGGCAAGGTGAACGCCGTCGTCTCCCTCCGCGACCGCGATGCCTTGCTGGCCGAGGCTCAGGCCGCCGATGCGGGCCCACGCGAGGGCTGGCTGCACGGCATTCCCATGGCGATCAAGGATTTGGCGGATGCGGAAGGGCTGCCCACCTCGCAGGGCTCGCCGCTGTTCGGCGCGGCGCCGGCCACGCAGGATCACCCGGCGGTGGCCCTGCTTCGTGCCGCGGGCGCCATCGTGATCGGCAAGACCAACACCCCGGAATTTGGCCTTGGCAGCCACACCTTCAACCCGGTGCATGGGGCGACCTGCAACCCCTATGACCTTGGCCGCTCGGCGGGCGGCTCCTCTGGCGGGGCGGCGGCGGCGCTGGCGGCGCGGATGGTGGCCGTGGCCGATGGCTCCGACATGATGGGCTCCCTGCGCAATCCGGCGGGGTGGAACAATGTCTACGGCATGCGGCCCAGCTGGGGCACGGTGCCTTCGGGCAATGACGGCGACCTGTTTCTGCACCAGCTTTCGACCCTGGGGCCGATGGCGCGCAGCCCGCGCGACCTTGCCGCCCTGTTGGACGTGATGACAGGCCACGACCCGCGCGAACCGCTGACCCGCGCCACCCCCGATGCAACACCGCTGATCGACGCGGCACTGGCCCCTCAGCGGATCGGCTGGCTGGGCGACTGGGGCGGTGCCTTCCCCTGTGCGCCGGGGATCATGGACCATAGCGAAGCGGCGCTGAAGCGCTTGGCCGACCTCGGCCATAGGGTCACGCCTTTGGCGGCCCCCTTCGAGGCGGAGGCCATGTGGGAAAGCTGGATCACCCTGCGGTCCTTTGCCGTGGCGGCGTCTCTCGGGGCGATCTATGACGACCCCGCCCGGCGCGAGGGGCTGAAACCTGCCGCGCAGTGGGAGGTCGCGCGGGGGCAGGGGTTCTCGGCCACCGATATCCAGCGCGCCAGTAGCATCCGCTCCGATTGGTTCCGCGCGGCGGAGGCTCTGTTCGAGGAGGTCGATGTGCTGGTGCTGCCTTCGGCGCAGGTCTGGCCCTTTGCGGTTGAACAGGTGCACCCGACTGAGATCGACGGCCAGCCGATGGATACCTATCACCGTTGGATGCAGGTGGTGGTCCCGGCCAGCCTGATCGGCCTGCCGGTGGTCAATATCCCCGCAGGTTTCGACGCGCGCGGCCTGCCATTGGGGCTGCAACTGATCGGCAAGCGCGGCAGTGATGCGCGTCTGTTGCAATTGGCCCAAGGTTGGCATGAGGCGACGGGCTATCCGCAGGCGCAGCCGCCCCGGCTTTAGCGGGGCTCAGTTAAAGGGCGCATCGGGCTGAAGCAGGCGGCGGTGGTAGGGCATCAGCGCGTCGATGTCGATAAACCCCGCCTGCCGCGCCGCGGGCAGCACCGTTTTCGGATCGCGACCCATAAATTCATAGGTCAGCCGCGTCACCCGCGCGTTCGCCGCGCTTTCCGGCGCGGTGCGGGTGACATAGCCGACCCAAAAGTTGTTCTCGAATGAGGCGACGCGGTTGAGGTAGTTGAACGATCCCGTCAGCGTCCGGCGCCGGGATACGACGATGGAAACGCCGTTCTCTTGCTGCGTGACAAGACCCCGGTATTCCCGCGCGCCGGGGCTGGTGGGCAACCCCTGTTCGCGCAGCGATCGCGCGCTTTCATATCCGCGCAGGAAGGTGCTGCTATTGTGGCGGCTGACGTGGACGAGCCCGGTTACGAACCTGTCCTGATCCAGAAACGACCGGCGCGCAAAACGGTAAAAGCCGCTCGGGAAATCCGCCTCGGGCACGTTCTGAACCCCGGTGCCCAGAAAGTCGCGCAAGAAGCTGTTGTTGATCGGATCTTGGTTCAGGGAAATCTCGGACACAGGCTCCAGCAGCACCCGCGCGTCGATCTCGAAAAAGCGGCAGATCCGGGCCAGCACGTCTGGCCGGGGGAAGCTTTCGCCCGAAAGGTAGCGGTTGAATTGCGTGCGATTGATGCCAAGCTGCCGGGCAAGGTCCGAAACCGAGGGGTAATCCGCTGCCAACTGGCGCAGATTGGCGCCGAACATGCTACGAAGTTCAGAGGGAGAGCGGTTGGGAGCGGACATGCAGCCTCGTTCTGAATGGGTCGCGACCTTGGAATAAAAGCCGCTAGGGCCAGATGGTTAACAGACTGACGCGAAGGCGCGTCAAAGCTGACGCCGTATTGTAGCTGACCCTACTGGAACCGACACAAAATGCAAGCGGACGTTGCATTCTAACCTATGTTTCACCTCTTTCGATTGTCGTAGAATGGAGAACAAACATCGAAAGCGGGGTGTACTATGATTGGTGTAGTTCTGTGGAGCGATAATAGCGCCGGAAAAGCGGTTTTCTGGTGCGAAGATCAAGGCGATCTTGCCTATTACGAAGAGCCCGCGATCCGTGTCGGGCAGGGGGCGGGGTTTGACACGGGCGATATGGTGCAGTTCGACGTCTCAGTGCATCGCAAGCTGCGTATCGCGGACAACCCCCGTCTGGTGCAAGAGAAGGCGGCCTCGTATTTGCCTGACGCGCTGCGTCAGGATAACCCCGTGGCGGCAGAGCCGCAGCCAGAGGGAAAGCGGCAGCAAGGCGCTCAGATCATCCCCTTTACCGCCAAGCCCGGACCGCGCCCATTTCGCGCGGCCCAGCTGAAAGCCTAAACGCCCCGCCTGTCAGACACCACGGGCGAGGGCGGCCACGCCCGTGCGGGCGACATCGGCCAAGCCCAGCGGGCGCATCAACTCGGCGAAAGCGTCGATCTTGTCGGGCGCGCCGGTGATCTCGAAAACAAAGCTTTCGAGCGTGCTGTCGACCACATTGGCGCGGAAGATATCCGCCAGCCGCAGCGCTTCGACCCGATGCTCGCCCTTGCCGACGACTTTGAAAATCGCCAGTTCCCGCTCCACGCTTGGCCCTTCGACGGTGAGGTCATGCACCTCATGCACCGGCACGATGCGACCGACCTGCGCCTTGATCTGCTCGATCACCTGCGGGGTGCCGCTGGTGACAATGGTGATACGCGACAGATGCCCGGTATGGTCCACCTCGGCCACGGTCAGACTGTCGATGTTATAGCCCCGGCCCGAGAACAGGCCGATCACCCGCGCCAGCGCGCCGGGCTCGTTCTCGACCAGCACGGCCAGCGTGTGTTTTTCAACCACATCCGAGAAGTTGGGCCGTAGGTTATAGGCGGAATGCGAGGTCGCACCTTTTTTGATTTTTAGGGCAGCCATGTCTTCGTCCTTCTTCATCTTCGCCGGAAATTCCACAAATTTCCGGGACGTTTTCTTTTAAAGAAAACGGGTTACACCAACACCGAGCCTTTTGCGTCGATCACACCTTGGGTCTCATGATCACCCGGCAACAGCATTTCGTTATGCGCCTTGCCGCTTGGGATCATGGGGAAGCAGTTCTCATGCTTCTCCACCAGACAGTCAAAGATCACAGGCCCGTCGTGGTTGATCATCTCCATGATCGCATCATCAAGGTCATCGGGGTCCGAGCAGATGATCCCCTTGGCGCCAAAGGCTTCGGCCAGTTTGACGAAATCGGGCAGGGCTTCGGACCAGCTTTGCGAATAGCGCTCGCCATGCAGCAGTTCCTGCCACTGGCGCACCATGCCAAGGCGTTCGTTGTTGAGGATGAACTGCTTCACCGGCAGGCCGAATTGCATCGCCGTGCCCATTTCTTGCATGTTCATCAGCCACGAGGCTTCACCCGCCACGTTGATCACCAGTGCCTCGGGGTGGGCCATCTGCACGCCGATGGAGGCGGGGAAACCATAGCCCATGGTGCCGAGGCCGCCCGAGGTCATCCAGCGGTTCGGTTCCTCAAAGCCGAGGTATTGCGCAGCCCACATCTGGTGTTGGCCCACTTCGGTGGTGATATAGCGGTCGTGATCCTTGGTCAGCGCTTCGAGACGCGACAGCGCGTGCTGCGGTTTGATCACCTTGCCGGATTGGTTGAACTTGAGGCAGTCGATGCTGCGCCATTCTTCGATCCGCTGCCACCATTTCGCCACCGCCTCGCTATTGGTTTTGCGGCCACGCGATTTCCAGACCTTCAACAGGTCTTCGAGCACATGGGCCACGTCGCCGACGATGGGGATGTCGATGCGGATCACCTTGTTGATCGACGAGGGGTCGATGTCGATATGCGCCTTGGTGGACTTCGGGCTGAAACTGTCGATCACGCCGGTGATCCGGTCATCGAACCGCGCGCCGATGTTAATCATCAGATCACAGTCATGCATTGCCATATTGGCCTCGTAAAGCCCGTGCATCCCGAGCATCCCAAGCCATTTGTCACCCGACGCCGGGTAGGCGCCGAGGCCCATCAGCGTGGAGGTGATGGGAAAGCCGGTGGCATCAACCAATTCGCGCAGCAACTGGCTCGCCGCCGGGCCGGAGTTGATGACCCCGCCGCCGGTGTAGAAGATCGGCCGCTTCGCCGTCTCCATCGCCGCCACCAGTTCGGTGATTTCGGCCATGTCGCCCTTGACCTGCGGCTGATAGCGCGAGGTCGAGGGTTTGGGGGACTCGTAATGCCCGGTGGCGAATTGCACGTCCTTCGGGATGTCGATCAGCACCGGGCCGGGGCGGCCATGGGTGGCGACGTGGAAGGCCTCATGCAGGGTGGCGCCAAGGGTGTCCGTCTCTTTCACCAGCCAATTGTGCTTGGTGCAGGGGCGGGTGATGCCCACGGTGTCGGCCTCTTGAAAGGCGTCAGAGCCGATCATGAAGGTCGGCACCTGACCGGTCAGGACCACAAGCGGAATGGAATCGAGCAGCGCATCCGTAAGGCCCGTGACCGCATTCGTGGCACCGGGGCCGGAGGTGACCAGCACAACGCCCGGTTTCCCGGTGGAGCGCGCATAGCCTTCGGCGGCGTGCACCGCCCCTTGCTCATGGCGCACCAGA
Source organism: Sulfitobacter sp. 1A15299 (assembly GCF_043556915.1). Classification (NCBI taxonomy): domain Bacteria; kingdom Pseudomonadati; phylum Pseudomonadota; class Alphaproteobacteria; order Rhodobacterales; family Roseobacteraceae; genus Sulfitobacter; species Sulfitobacter sp. 1A15299. Next base: position 19,959 of record NZ_JBIFFJ010000014.1, read on the forward strand.
ACATGTTTGATCGCATTCTGCTGAAAGACCTCGTCGTAAATCGGTAGCACCGCGCCACCGGGATATCCAAAGACGGTGTCCACACCCTGGTCAATCAGGGCTTGGACGATCATTTTCGCTCCGGTCATCTGGCGTTTCATCTTGGGTGCTCCGTAAGGCAGGTTATTGCGATTGGCATAAAAAAACCCCCGGTCTGACGGGGGCGCATGGGAAGGATTATGGTCTACCGTTACCGGCCCATGCGCGTGTGTCTTACAATAATGACTAGGTTGGTCATCTTCAGGGTCCTTTAAGCGTGGCGTGAGATTATGAGCGGGAAAGAGGGGCGTCAACAGCGAAAAGGCGAAAAACTTGTGCATCGGTCGGGATTAATTTCAGGTTTATTTCGCCGTGATCCTGTTTTGCGTTATTTTTGGAAAGATTTGCCTCTCTCGGCGTATTTTCCTGCATCTCAAACGCGGCATCGCGCAAAATAAAGCGAGCAGCCCAAGGGGCCGCCCGGTGATCGTGGTAAAATCAATAGGTCTGCTCAGCGCGGGCTGACATCCGGCAGGGTAATATTGGCGACCTGTTCGGCAATAGGATCGTTGCTGAGCGGATGCTGGTCGGGCACGAAACCTTCAGGATCGCGCAACGTTTGCCATTGGCCGCCCATATAGACCTCAAGGCCTGAGAATTTGGCCTTATAGCCCATCTTTTGGCTGCCGGGCACCCAATAGCCCAGATAGACATAAGGCAGCCCCGCCGCGCGGGCGATTTCGATATGGTCGAGGATGATATAATTGCCCAGCCCGTTGCGGGGCCGGTCGGGGGTGTAGAAGGAATAGACCATGCTCACCCCGTCGCCCAGCACATCGGTCAGACAGACACCGATAAGCGCATTGTCGGCCTCGGGGTCGGTATACTCGATCACCCGGCTGCGGATCGGCGTTTCCTCGATCATGGCAGCGAATTCGAACACATCCATATCCGCCATGCCCCCATCCGCGTGGCGGCTATCAAGGTAGCTTCGGAAGAGATCATATTGCTCTTCCGTGGCCCAAGGCGATGTCGCGCGGCGCTCAAGTCCCGCGTTGCGCTTCAGGATGCGGCGCTGGCTTTTGCTGGGGCGAAAGGCCGCCACGTCGATCCGCGCCGAAAGGCAAGCGGCGCAATCGGCGCAAGACGGGCGGTAGAGAACATTTTGCGAGCGGCGGAAGCCTTGGCTCGACAGGCTGTCATTCAGGCGCGCGGCATTATCGCCCTGAAGGGCGGTGAACAGCTTGCGCTCCATCCGGCCCTCCAGATAGGGGCAGGGTTGCGGCGCTGTGACATAGAATTGCGGTGTCAAAGGCAGTGTATGTCGCATGGGCTTCCAACATTTATCGAGGGATGCTATCAACCACCCCCCGCTCCGCCAAGGGCAAATTTGCCTGCGTCCCTAGCGGCTGAGGCGCCGGTTCACCGGCACGGTGCCAAGCGTCATGTCCGTAAGGCTTTGACGGCGGGCCGTGGTACAGATGAGAACGGCCGAGACGACCTGAATGATGGTGACCGTCATCGACAGCGAATAGCCAGTGGTATGCAAAAGCGCGGTTATGAAATCGAAGGGCCGGTCGCGGTGGTCGCGCAGCTCCATCGCCATCAGGCGCATCCCCCATGTGGCCGAGCCGCTGGTCAGCGTGGCCACCCGGTAGGCAAAGCCCACCACCAGCGTCAGAAAGGGGAAAAAGAACAGCCCCGTAAAGGCCGTGAACGGCAGGATCAGCACGCAAAAGAGCAGGACAAGGGTCACGTCGATGACCCAAGCCAGCAGCCGTTTGCCAGCGATGCCGTCATAGAATTGCGGGTGTAGATCGGGGTCGGGGGTCTGGTTCATATCTTGTCCTGCGAAAGGCCCCCCGGGCGCAATGCCCGGGGGGCGGGGGTCAGGGTCGGATCAGGCGTTCGTGGCCGTCTCGTCCTGCTTGGCGCGTTCGTCCATGAACTGGTCGAACTCGGCCTTGTCCTTGGCCTCGCGCAGACGCTCAAGGAAGGCTTCGAAATTGTGCTGCTCTTCCTCCAAACGGCGCAGCGTGTCGGCCTTATAGGCATCAAAGGCGCGGTTGCCGGTGCTGCGCGACATCATCGCGCGGCTGGATTTGCGGCTGCAGGATTTCGAAGAGAACATGCGTTTGCTCCAAGTCATATAGGCAAGAAGGGCGAGGCCGAGGGGCCAGAAGAAGATGAAGCCGAGCACCATGGCGGCGATCCATGCGCCTTTGCCGCGTGCGTCCATCCAAGCTTCCGTCCGGGCCAGCCAACTGGGCCGGGGGGAATAGGTCGGGTCGGTGGTCACTGTCGTCATTGTTGAGCCTTTCGGTCGTGACGGGCCTGTCGCCGGCCCGGGCGTTTCGGATAATGTGAATGTCTTTCACATTGAATAGATCGGAACGCCGATGCCGTTTCGCAAGGGGCTATGTGAATGTTTTTTACATTATTTAGGAAGCGACAGTGAAATCCGCGACTTGCGCACCCGAAAGCTGCGCCATTCTCTGCGATTCGAGGCAGAAAACGTGATGCGGCGTGCCCGCGGCGGCCCAGACCAGCGGGAACCGCAGGAGGTTTCGGTCAAACCATGCGCGCGGCGGCGTGATATGCCCTAGAGGCGCGACGCCGCCGATGGCAAAGCCCGTTTGCGCCCGGATCAGCGCGGCATCGGCCTTGCCCAAAGACTCCCCCGCCAGCGCCGCGGCCCGTTCGAGATCGACCTGCTGTGCGCCTGCGGTAATGAAAAGCAGCGCCGCCCCGCTGTCTTCGCCGCGCAGAACGATGGATTTCGCGATTTGGTCGACCGCGCAATCAAGCGCCGTGGCCGCATCCACCGCCGTCCGCGCCAAAGCCGTCTCGCGGATTTCCGGTGTCACCCCTGCGGCCTCCAGCGTGGCGCGCACGCGTTTCAAACTTTTGCTCATCTTCTTTCCTTTGCTAGACGGCAAAGTCGTAGCAAGCCCGCACCCTGCCGCAACCCCCATTGACGCCGCTTGGATCAGCCCGCAAAGCTGGCCTCATGACAGACCTATCTCTCGCTGCCCGGATCACCCGCTCCCCCCGTGTCTATCACCGCGAACGCGCGCAGGATGCGGCGGCGCTGCTGCCCGATCTCGCGCCGGAGTTGCGCGAAATGATCTCGGCTGCGGCCTCGACCGCGCCCTATCTGATGGCGCTTTTGGAGAAAGAGGCGGGCTGGCTGAGCGCGGCGGTGGCCAATCCCGAAACCGCTCTGGCCGATAATTGCGCGGCAGCGGCGGAACTGGCCCCCGACCGGCTTGCCGATGGGCTGCGGCAGGGCAAGCGGCGTATGGCGCTGCTGACCGCGCTGGCCGATCTGGGTGGGGCATGGTCGCTGGAAGAGGTGACCGGGGCGCTGACCGAATACGCCGATGCCGCCTGCGGCGCGGCCCTGCGCGCGGGGCTCGCGGCACAGATCAAACGCGGCAAGCTGCCGGGCATGACGATGGATGATCTTTCCGATTGCGCGGGCATGGTCGTCTTTGCCATGGGCAAGATGGGCGCGGGGGAGCTGAACTATTCCTCCGACATCGACCTCATCTGCCTTTTCGACGAAAGCCGTTTCGCGCCCGATGATTTCCACGCCGCCCGCAGCGCCTTCGTCAAAGCCACGCGTGCCATGTCTGCCACGCTGAGCGAGAACACCGCCCAAGGCTATGTCTTCCGCACGGACCTGCGCCTGCGCCCCGACCCGGCGGTCACCCCCGTCTGCATCGCGATGGAGGCAGCCGAGCGCTACTACGAAAGCCTTGGCCGTACGTGGGAGCGCGCGGCCTATATCAAGGCCCGTCCGGCAGTGGGTGACATCGCGGCAGGCGAGGCGTTTTTGCAAGCGTTGCGCCCTTTCGTCTGGCGCCGCCATCTGGATTTCGCCGCGATCCAAGACGCCCATGACATGCGGCTGGCAATCCGGGAGCACAAGGGCTTGGGTGGCCCGATCACCCTGCCGGGCCATGACATGAAACTGGGCCGGGGCGGCATCCGCGAGATCGAGTTTTTCACCCAGACCCGGCAGCTCATCGCCGGGGGCCGGGATGCGGACCTGCGGCCCCGGGGGACGCTGGCAGGTTTGCAGGTGCTGGCCGAGAAGGGTTGGGTGCCCGCGGAGGTGGCCGAGACGCTCGGCAACCACTACCGCGCGCATCGCACGGTCGAGCACCGGTTGCAGATGGTGCAAGACGCCCAGACCCACACGCTGCCCCGCAATGACGCTGATTTCGACCGGCTGGCGGCCATGATGGATATGGATGTCAAAGACTTACGCGCCGATCTTCATGAACGCCTGCAGGCCGTGCACGACCTGATCGAAAGCTTTTTCGCCGCCACGAGGGAAGAGCCCGAAGCCGCCCGCCCGGCGCATCAATTCGACACGTCGGTGCTGGACCGCTGGCCCAGCTATCCCGCACTGCGCTCGGAACGAGGGGCGGATATCTTCGGGCGGTTGAAGCCACTGCTGCTCGACCGTCTGGCGCAATCGGCGAAACCGGATGAGGGGCTTTGGGCCTTTGACGGATTTCTCGCCGGGTTGCCCGCCGGGGTGCAGCTCTTCTCGCTTTTGCGGGCCAATCCGCAACTGGGCGATCTCTTGGTGGATATCGTCGCCACATCGCCCGCGCTTGCCACGCATCTGTCGCGCAACTCCGGCGTCTTCGACGCGGTGATCGGCGGGGATTTCTTCTCGGACTGGCCGGGGCAGGCCAAGCTGACCGAGATGCTAAGGCAGCATCTGGCGAGGGAGGCGGACTATGAATTGCGCCTTGACGGCACGCGCCGTTGGGCGCGCGAATGGCATTTTCGGATCGGCGTGCATCTGCTGCGCGGGCTGATCGACGCGGCCACCGCCGGGCGCCAATATGCCGAGCTTGCCCAAGCCGTCTTGCAGGCGCTCTGGCCCGTGGTCGTCGATCAATTCGCCACCCGCCATGGCCCGCCACCGGGGCGCGGGGCGGTGATCCTTGGCATGGGCTCGCTCGGGGCCGGGCGGCTGACGCCGACCTCGGACCTCGACATGCTGGTCATCTATGACGCCGACGGGGTGGAGAGTTCCGGCGGCCCCAAACCCCTCGCCACACGCAGTTATTACGCACGGCTAACCCAAGCGATGATCACTGCGATGACCGCGCCGATGGCCCAAGGCAAGCTCTACGACATCGACATGCGCCTGCGGCCTTCGGGCAATCAGGGGCCGGTGGCAACCAGTCTTGCCAGTTTCGAGAGCTATCAGAAAGAACAGGCATGGGTGTGGGAGCATCTGGCCCTCACCCGCGCCCGGGTGATCGCGGGGGCAGAGGATCTGGGCCGCGATGTCGACGCGCTGTGCAAAGACATCCTCAGCCGTGCCGCCCCGCGTGACAAGGTGCTGGGAGAGGTGGCCGATATGCGCCGCCGCATTGCCGCCGCCCGCAGCCCCGCAGGCGCGCTCGACGCCAAGACCGGTGCGGGCCGTTTGCAGGATATCGAACTCTTCGCGCAGGCGGGTGCGCTCATCGGCGGCACCGGCGCGCGTGAGATCGACGCGGGCCTTGCCGCCGCCCGCGACGAAGGCGTGATCGACACCGAAGGAGAGGCAACCCTCTCCGCCGCCTATACCGACGCTTGGACCCTGAACTGCGCCGCGCGGCTGCTCTCGGCCAATCCGATCGAGGCGGGGGCGATGGGGCAGGCCGGGGCGAGTTTTCTCTGTCGCGTGCTGGAGTGTGATGACCTCACGGCCTTGGAGAGCAAGATGCAGACCGACTACGACCGCGCCGCACAGATCATCGACGCCGCGCTGCCAGTGCCGAAGGGGGAGGGGGCATGAGCGATCCCGATGACCCCAAGGGGCTGATCCGCGAATCCTACCGCATGGAGGGGATCGGCCCCGCCGAGTGCCGCAGCATTTTCCTGGATTGGGCTTTAAGCTTGCCCGAGGGGCAGGACAGCGCCGCCGCCATCGCCCGACTGCTGGAACGGCACCGCGCCGCCGTTGATCACCCGATGACCCAAGTGCTGCGCGACGGGCAGACGACGCTGACCACCCCGCGCCGTCGGGGCGGTTGGCGAGGCAGGGCGCGCAACTGACCGCCGATCGCGGCCTGCGAAACCTCTTTCCCCAGCCGCGCGAACGCAGTACGAGGGGCGCTATGACAACGCCCCAAACCCCCTCCGCCCCGCAGCCTGCCACACGTCCCGTGGTGCGCCTATTGCCCAAGGCCAACGCCCGCGCCATCCGCCACGGCTTTCCTTGGGTCTATGCCAATGAACTGGTCACTGACCGCCGCACACGCGGGCTTGCCCCCGGCACGCTGGCGCTGTTGGAGGATGCCGAGCGTAAGCCCATGGGGCTGGTCGCGGTCAATCCGAATTCCAAGATCATTGCCCGGATGATCGACCAAGACCCTGAGGCGCAGGTCGATCAAGCATGGTTCGAAGCCCACCTCAATCGTGCCCTTCAACTGCGCAGCCAGCTTTACGATCAACCCTACTACCGCCTGATCCATGCCGAGGCCGACGGGCTGCCCGGGGTCATCATCGACCGTTTCGGGGATACCTGCGTGATCCAACCCAATGCCGCCTGGGCCGACGCGCTGATCGAACCGCTCGTGGCCGCGCTGCAATCGGTGACGGGTGTGCACAACGTGCTGAAAAACGCCTCTGGCCGGACCCGCAAGCTCGAAGGGCTCGACGATGCCTCGGCCACGCTGGCGGGCGAGACGCCCGAGGGGCCGCTGCCGGTGCCGATGAATGGCGCGACCTATATGGCCGACCTCACCGGCGGGCAGAAAACCGGCCTGTTCTATGACCAACGCCCAAACCACGCCTTTGCCGCGAATCTTTCGCGGAATGGTGCGCGGGTGCTCGATGTCTTCTCCCACGTCGGCGGCTTCTCTCTCGCAGCACTTGCGGGCGGCGCATCCTCGGCGCTGGCGGTGGACGGCTCCGCCCCCGCGCTGGAACTGGCCGAGGCCGGGGCCAACGCGATGGGCATGCAAGACCGGTTTGCCACCCGCCAAGGCGATGCTTTCGACGTGCTCACCGCCCTGCGGGACGAGGGCGAGACTTTCGACGTGGTGATCTGCGACCCGCCCGCCTTTGCCCCCTCGCGCCAAGCGGTCGACGCCGGGCTGCGTGCCTATGAACGTGTCGCGCGGCTCTCGGCGCAGCTGGTGGCGGAAAACGGCATTCTGGGGCTCTGCTCCTGCTCCCATGCCGCTGATCTGAACCAATTCCGCACCGCCTCTGTGCGCGGTATCGGTCGGGCCGGACGCCGCGCCATGCTGCTGCACACCGGATTTGCCGGGGCGGACCACCCGCAATTGCCGCAGCTTGCGGAAAGCGGCTACCTCAAGTCGCTGTTTTTCCGCCTGTGATGGAAACGCGCCCCCGCGTGCTGATCGACGCTTGCGTGCTTTACCCGACGGTGATGCGCGAAATGGTGCTCGGCGTGGCCGCAGGGGGCGCGTTCGAGCCGATTTGGTCGGCGCGTATCTTGGAGGAATGGGCCCGCGCGGCGGTCAAGCTTGGGCCCACGGGAGAAGTGCAGGCACGGGCCGAGATTGCGCTGTTGCGCGGCAAATGGCCGGGGGCCGAGCGTGAGGCTTCCCCCGGTCTGCAAGCGCGGCTCTGGCTGCCGGATGAGAATGACATCCATGTGCTGGCCGTTGCCGTGGCCAGCAGCGCCGATATGATCCTGACGCTGAACGCCAAGGACTTCCCGCGCCAAATCCTCGCCGAAGAGGGGCTGAGCCGCGCCGATCCCGATAGCTACCTACATGGCATCTGGCAGGCGACGCCAGAGAGGGTCGCCCCCGTGGCCGAAGCCGTTCTGCAAGAGGCGCGGCGGCTTTCAGGGGAGCCGTGGGAGATGCGCGCGCTGCTAAAAAAGGCGCGGCTGCCCCGGTTGGCAAAAGCGCTCGGCTAGGTCAGCGGTCCCACCGCAACTGCATTTGCCGCAGCTTGTCGATCCGCTCTTCCGTCTTCGGATGGCTCAGCAGCCAGGCGGGCGGACGGTTGCCACCGGATTGGCTTAGCGCGTCGAGCTTTTCAAACAGAGAGATTTGCGGCCCAATGCCGATCCCGGCCTTGGTGAGCAGGGCGGCGGCATAGGCGTCGGCCTCATATTCATCGTTACGCGACAGCCGCGCGGCGAGCAGGCTGGTCAGCCCGCTGGCGATCCAGACGCCGATGCCGGGGATGAGCCGCCCCAGCACCATCGCGAGGGCAGTGCGCAGGGCGTTCTGGCCCGAGAAATCAATCATCCGGCGGCGAAAATGGCCAAGGGCGACATGGCCCAGCTCATGGGCGATAACGCTTGCCAATTCCTCGGCCGTTACAGCACCTTGGCGGAACTTGTTATAAAAGCCGCGGGTGATGAAAATCCGCCCATCGGGGGCTGCCAGACCGTTGACGGGTTCGATCTCATAAAGATGCACCTTGATGCGCGGCAGGTCGAGCGCGCGGGCCATGCGGCTGCTGACCTCGTTCAATTTCGGATCGACCAGCGGCGTCGATTTGGCATCCAACTCCCGCGCCGTGCGCCAAGCCGAGAAACGGTACATCGCCAGCGCATAGAGGATGGCGAGAAGAATGGGGATAACGCGGATCATGCGCCCAATATGGGGAGCAGGGGGACCGGGGGCAAGCGGCCATGGCCTGCGCCCCGGTGGTATGTATGGCGATCAGACGAGTTTCGCGTCCATCGTGATTTCAGCCGTCAGCAGCTTGGAAATCGGGCAGTTCTCCTTGGCGGTTTTCGCCGCCTTGTCAAAGTCCTTTTGGCTCGCGCCGGGGATGCTGGCCTCAACCGTCAGATGCACTTTGGGCACATGAAAGCCGCCGTCTTTCTGCTCAAGATGGACCTCTGCCTTGGTCTCGATACTGTCGGGCGTCAGGTCGCTTTGGCCAAGGATCATCGACAGGGCCATCGAAAAGCAGGAGGCATGGGCCGCGCCAATCAGCTCTTCGGGGTTGGTGCCTGCCTTGCCTTCGAAACGGGTGTTGAAGCCATAGGGCTGGTCGGAGAGCACGCCGCTTTCGGTCGAGACATGGCCGTTGCCCTCTTTAAGCGAGCCTTCCCATTTCGCGCTGCCGGATTTGATGATCGGGGACATTCTATTTCCTTCCACATTGCTCGCCTTCGCCCCCTGAAGTGGCGCGGCGCAGCAGGCTGTCAAGGAACGGGTCAGCGTGTCATGGTCTTGATGCCCCGGCTCAACCCTTCAAGGGTCATGGGCACCATGGCCTCGGGGCCGAAGATCTCTTGGATCATCGCGATGGATTGGGTGTAGCCCCATTGCCGTTCGGGAACGGGGTTGATCCACAGGTGGTTTGGCCATTGGTCGCGGGCGCGTGCCAGCCATGTGGCCCCGGCCTCGGCGTTCCAATGTTCATTCGCGCCGCCCGGATAGGCGATCTCATAGGGTGACATGCTGGCGTCGCCCACGAAGATGCATTTGTAGTCAGACCCATAGCTGCGCAGCACCTCATGGGTGGGGATCTGCGCATCCCAACGGCGGCGGTTGTCGCGCCACACGCCTTCGTAGAGGCAGTTGTGGAAGTAGAAATGTTCGAGATGTTTGAACTCGCCCTTCGCGGCGCTGAACAGTTCCTCGACCACCTTTACGTGCGGGTCCATCGAACCGCCGATGTCGAGAAACAGCAGCACTTTCACCGCATTGCGCCGCTCGGGGCGGGTCTTGACGTCGAGATAGCCATGTTCCGCCGTGGCGCGGATCGTGCCGTTGAGGTCAAACTCCTCTGCCGCGCCATCGCGCGCCCAACGGCGCAGGCGCTTCAGCGCCAGTTTGATGTTGCGGGTGCCGATCTCGACATTGTCGTCGAGGTTGCGAAACTCACGTTTGTCCCAGACTTTGACCGCGCGTTGGTGGCGGCTTTCCTTCTGGCCGATCCGCACGCCCTCGGGATTGTAGCCATAGGCGCCGAAGGGCGAGGTGCCCGCCGTGCCAACCCATTTAGAGCCGCCCTGATGCCGGCCCTTTTGCTCCTCCAGCCGCTTTTTCAGCGTCTCCATCAACTTGTCGAAACCGCCCATGGCTTCGATCTCGGCCTTTTCCTCGGGTGAGAGATGCTTTTCGGCCATCTTGCGCAGCCAGTCTTCGGGCAGGTCCACGGCATCGAGCACATCGTCGAGGCTGATCTTTTCCAACCCTTTGAAGGTGGCGGCGAAAGCGCGGTCGAACTTGTCGATGTTGCGCTCGTCTTTGACCATCGACACGCGGGCGAGGTAGTAGAACGCCTCCACGTCATAGGTCGCAAGCCCCGCTTTCATGCCTTCGAGAAAGGCCAGAAACTCTCGCAGGGACACTGGAACATTGTGGCGGCGCAGCTGGTCGAAGAAGGGCAGAAACATCAGACGCTCAATGCGCGGTCCAGCAGAACCGTGGCGATCATGCCGACGATGAGAAAGGCCATGCCATAGCCTGCGGCATATTGCGCGATGTCCTTGCGGTTGCCGCCGCGTTTGCGCGCGGTCAGCCCGCCGATAATCGCGCCGATCAATGCCAATCCGAGTGCTATCATAACCTATTGCCCGTTTGTTTTGCGGGCCTATCCATTGCGCGGGTTCAGGCTTGCGATCTCGCGCAGCTTGGCCCGCACGGCCCAGTCAGGGCCAAAGCCGTATCGCGCCCAGCCGATGCTGTCCAGCCTGACGCGGCGCGCCTCAATGACGCGGCCTTCGATCTCCAACGCTTCGGCTTTGAGCAGCATGAGCGTGGCCAGAAGGGCGGCGTTTTCGCTGGCTTTGGCCACGGGCAGATGCGGTTCGATCAGGGCCAGCGCGCCTGCGCTATCGCCGATGGTCACCGCATAGCCCGCCCGCTGGGTGGCGACATAGGCGCGGTGCAGCGTGGTGCCTGGGCTGTGGGCATAGAGCGCGTCCGAATTAAGATAATGGGCCTGCGCGGCGGCCGGGTCGGTCATCTGGGTAACGCGGCCCATGGCGTAATGCGAAAAGGCGTGGCGATTGTCCTGCCAGCCTTGGGTCTGGGCGATGCGCAGCGCGTCGCGGGCGGCGTTCAGGCGGGCATTGCGGCTCACATCGCGGCCAAGGGCGGTTTGGATCGCGCGGCTCCAGACCTGCGGCGTGGCGCGCGCGGGGCGGGGGGCGACGGTGCCGCCTGTGGGGTTCACCCGGGCCAGAATGCCCGGTAGACGGGCGGCCACCTCCTCGCGGTTCATGCCCGAGCGCAGCGCGGGGTCATAATAGATGCGCAGCACCAGCATGTCGAAACCGGTCAGCACCGTATGCACATTGTCGTCGTTAAACACCGAATCCGGCAGGCGGTAGAGATCGTTCAGCGGCCCAAGCGCTTGGGCCAGTTCCTCATGCAGGCAGTCGCGGCTTTCCTGCGGGCTCACGTCATTGGGTAGGAAGATCGCCAGCTTGCGCCGTTCGGTCAGGCGGGTCCAATCGGTGGCGGGCGAGCGCCGCGTGCGGCGATATTCTTCAAGCGTGCTGACGTTTGGCACCACGAAACAGGCTGCCTGCGGCAGCAGACGCCGGATCTGGCTGCGGTTCACCGCTTGAATGGTGATGCTTGCCTCTCCGCCCGTGACCTCACGCAGTTCGATCCCGGCCTCGCGGCGCAGACGGGCCAGCAGACGCGCAAGGTCCGGCCCCAGCGTGGCGGGTGGCTGGCCCAGAACGCGCAGGGTGATCGGCCCTTCGAAACGGGTCAGCATGGGCAGGGCGCGGCCACTTTCCATCCGGAAGGACAGGTCGAGGAAATCCTCCGCCAGCGCGGCATTCGACACATGCGGCTGAGCGGGGCGGGCTTGGGTGAACTGTTTCATCGGAGGCAGGGTGCTGTCGGCGATGACCGCGCGGGTCGCCACCTCGGAATGCGAGGCGGGCACGCAGGCGTTCAGCAGCAGCATCAGCGGCAGGATCAGCCGCGCCTTCCCGCTGCGCCTCATGCGCCGGGGCTTCATGCGCCCGGGCCTTTCTGCTTCCCCGCCTGGGCGGGTCTATCCCAATATGCGCGTGGCGCGGTTGCTGACTGTCCTTGCATCTGCCTGCCCCATCGGTCGTTTGAATCCGGGTCTTTGCGCCCGTGATTGACCTCAGCCTAGGCAGGCAAAAAATCAAAAGCGAGGGAAATACCCGCTTTTGACGTAAAGTCGCAGTTGTGTTGCAGCCCTACCGCTGGCGCCGCGCCATGAAGGCCAGCCGCTCGAACAGATGCACGTCCTGTTCGTTCTTCAGCAGCGCGCCGTGCAGCTTCGGCAGGGCGTTGGGGCCATCCTTGGCCAAATCCTCGGCGTCCATATCCTCGGCCAGCAGCAGTTTCAGCCAATCCAGCACCTCGGAGGTCGAGGGTTTCTTCTTCAGCCCCTGCTGCTCGCGGATCTCGTAGAATTGCGTCAGCGCAGTGGTCAGCAGCTGTTGCTTGATGCCCGGATGGTGAACTTCGACGATCTGTTTCAGCGTCTCCATGTCGGGGAATTGGATGTAATGAAAGAAGCAGCGGCGCAGGAAGGCGTCGGGCAGTTCCTTTTCATTGTTCGAGGTGATGATGACGATGGGGCGCTGACGCGCGCGGATCGTCTCACCCGTCTCATAGACGAAGAATTCCATCTTATCGAGTTCCTGCAATAGGTCGTTGGGGAACTCGATATCGGCCTTGTCGATCTCGTCGATCAGCAGAACGACCTTCTCATCGGCCTCGAAAGCCTGCCAGAGCTTGCCCTTGCGGATGTAGTTCTTCACGTCATGCACCCGCTCGTCGCCCAACTGGCTGTCGCGCAGGCGGTTCACGGCGTCATATTCGTAAAGCCCTTGTTGCGCGCGGGTGGTCGATTTGATGTTCCATTCGATCATGCGCAGGCCCAAAGCGTCGCTCACCTGCCGCGCAAGCTCGGTCTTGCCGGTGCCCGGCTCGCCCTTCACCAGCAAAGGCCGCTCCAGCGTCACCGCCGCATTGACGGCAATTTTCAAGTCCTCGGTGGCGACGTAGTCTTTGGTGCCTTGGAATTTCATCTTGTTTTCAACCTCGTGTGACGGGCGCTTGATCCACGGCCTTTAACCAAAAATCAAAGGGATTGTGTAGTGACAATTGTTACCCGCTCAGATAGACGCTGCGGCAGGGGACGATGTCGGGAGACAGGCCTTTTTAATGTCTGAGTTGAAAAACGCCGGGGAAAAACAAATGAAGCAGGAAATCTTCCTGCCGGACGACTATCGTCCGGCCGAGGACGAGCCATTCATGAATGACCGTCAGCTTGAGTACTTTCGGCGCAAGCTGATCAACTGGAAAGCGGAACTGTTGGCAGGCAGCCGCGACACCATCGAAACACTGCAAGACGGCACCCGGAACATCCCGGACGTGACCGACCGCGCCTCGGAAGAGACCGACCGCGCGTTGGAACTGCGCACCCGGGACCGGGCGCGTAAATTGGTCGGCAAGATCGACGCGGCGCTGCGGCGGATCGACGAGGGAGAGTTCGGTTACTGCATGGTCTCGGGCGATCCGATCTCGCTCAAGCGGCTGGACGCGCGGCCCATCGCCACCATGACCCTTGAGGCGCAAGAGCGCCACGAGCGCCGCGAGAAAGTCCACCGCGACGACTGACATCACCTGAAACACCACACGCCGAAGCAAATGCTTCGGCGTTTGTGGTTGGGGCGCGAATGAAACCTTCCAATGCGATTGTCGTGGGCGGCGGGATCGGCGGGCTGGCGCTGGCCACGGCCTTGGCGCGGCGTGGCGTGGCCGTGACCCTGCTGGAACAGGCCGCCCGCTTTTCCGAAATCGGTGCCGGGTTGCAGATCAGCCCCAATGGCCTGGCCGTCCTGCGTGGGCTGGGGCTTGAGCGTGGGCTGGCGGCGCGCGGTGCCGTGCGTGGGCAGGCGGTCCGGCTTTGCGACCATGCCAAGGGCGGCCAAGTGGCGCGGCTGGATCTGACCCGTCTGCCGGAGGACCAGCGTTATGACTTCCTCCACCGTGCCGATCTGATCGACCTTCTGCGCGAGGCGGCGCAGCGCGCCAATGTCAGTTTCGAGACCGATGCGCAGGTCGCCTCCATCCACCCCGGCGCTCTGCCGCAGGTGCAGATGGCGCGCGGCGGGCGGCGACGGGCGGAACTGGTGGTGGCCGCCGATGGCATCCACTCGGTCGGGCGGGTGCAGTTGAACGGAGCGGATCAGGCCCGTTTCTCGGGGCAGGTCGCGTGGCGGGCGCTGATCCCCAATGTGGTCGATCATCCGCCCGAGGCACGGGTCACCATGGGGCCGGGGAAACATCTGGTCAGCTATCCGCTACGCGCGGGGCGTATGGTTAACCTCGTGGCCGTTGAAGAGCGTGACGATTGGGCCGCCGAAGGCTGGCACCATCGCGACGATCCCGTCAATCTGCGCCGCGCCTTTGCCGGTTTCGGGGGCGAGGCTGCGCAGATGCTCGATGCGGTGCTGGAGGTGTCCCTTTGGGGGCTGCACCACCACCCCGTCGCCGCCAATTGGCAGGCCGATGGCGTGGCGCTTTTGGGCGACGCGGCCCATCCGACGCTGCCCTTTTTGGCGCAGGGCGCGAATATGGCGCTGGAGGACGCATGGGTTTTGGCTGACTGCCTGACCCGGCTGCCGCGCGATGCGGCCCTTGCGGCCTATCAGGCCGCGCGTATCGACCGCGCGCGGCGCATCGTGAAAACCTCCGAAGGCAATGCCACCCGGTATCACCTGCGTTCCGGCCCGATCCGCCTTGCGGCCCATACCGGGCTGCGCATCGCCTCAACGCTGGCCCCCGGGGCGATGCTGCGGGCCTTCGATTGGCTCTACGCCCATGATGTGACGAAAGGGTAGAGGCCGCCGGGGAAGAACGGCGACCTCAAAGGCTCAGCCCGCGCGTTGCAGCATCCCGAAAAGGTCGCGCGGATCGTCCGGGTCGGCGAGAAGGTCGAGCGGCTGGAACAGCCCGGTCTCGGCGATCTGGTCGCGCACGTAGCGCAGGGCCGAGAAATCCTCGATCGCAAAACCCACGGAATCGAATAGCGTGATCTGCTGCTGGTCGCGGCGCCCCTCGGCCTGACCGGTCAGCACCTGCCAGATCTCGGTCACCGGGTGGTCGGGCTCAAGCTGCTGAATCTCGCCCTCGATGCGGGTCTGCTCGGGGAATTCCACGAAGATGCCCGAGCGGTGCAGGATTGCGGGGGCCAGTTCCGTCTTGCCCGGGCAGTCGCCGCCAATCGCGTTGATATGCACGCCGGAGCCGACCATGTTGTCGGTCAGGATCGTGGCATATTGCTTGTCCGCGGTGCAGGTCGTGATGATCTGCGCGCCCATGATCGCGTCTTCGGCGGTGTCACATTCCACGACCTTCAGCCCCGAGCCCGCCAGATTGCGCGCGCATTTCGCGGTCGCCGCGCGGTCGATGTCGTAGAGCCGCACCTCGTCCACACCGCAGATCGCCTTCATGGCGAGGCTCTGGAACTCGGACTGCGCGCCGTTGCCGATCATCGCCATGACCCGGCTGCCCTTGGGCGCCAGCAGGCGCGCCACCACCGCCGAGGTCGCCGCCGTGCGCAGCGCCGTGAGGATCGTCATCTCGGTCAGCAGCACCGGGTAGCCGTTGGCGACATTCGCCAAAAGGCCAAAGGCGGTGACAGTCTGAAAGCCGGTCTTGGTGTTGTCGGGGTGGCCGTTGACGTATTTGAAGCCGTAGACATCGCCGTCCGAGGTCGGCATCAGCTCGATCACGCCTTTCTCGGAGTGGCTCGCCACGCGCGGGGTCTTGTCGAAAAGCTCCCAGCGTCTGAAATCGGCTTCGATATACTCGGCCAGCCCGCGCAGCATCTCTTCGACGCCGACATGATGGATCAGCTTCATCATCTGGTCGACGGAAACGAAAGGCACCAGCGCCTTGTCGGAGGGTTTGAGGTTGGTCATGTCAGGTCTCTTTCATTGCGGCGGGCGAGGTGCAGACCGGCGATCATGCACCGGACGGACCCGCCTGCGGTCTCGATTGTGGGGATGGACAGGGGCAGGATGCGGACCTGCGCCTCGATCCGTTTGATCTGCTCAGGCGTCAGCGCGGCCATGGCGCGGGCAGAGATCGCCAGCACCGGGCCTTGCCTGCCTGAAAGCTCGATGGCGTTGCCCGCGAACTCGTTGATCTGATGTGCGCTCAGCGCGATCACGTCGCGGCCGGTCTCTTCCAGCCGCTCCTGCACCATGGCACGGCGTGCGGGGTCGGAAATCATCTCAAGCCCCACCAGCGCAATGCCCGTGCCCACGGCCATCAGCACATTGGTGTGATAGACCGGACGGCCCTCGGCGTCTGCGGCGTCAAAGACGATCGGCTCGAAGTTGAAATGCGTGCAGAAACGCTCGAGCAAGACCGGATCGGCCCGGTGTGAGCGGGCCACGTAGGCCACCCGCCCGATATGATCGAGCACCATGGCCCCGGTGCCTTCAAGCGCCAGCCCGTCCTGCTCCAGCCCGGAATAGTCGATCACGTCCTGCACCCGGTAGCGGGTCTTCAGCAGGTCGATCACGTCCCACCGCCGTTCGCGGCGGCGGTTGGCGGCATACATCGGATAGACCGCGACATAGCTGCCCGCATGGGACGAGAACCAGTTGTTGGGAAAGACGCTGTCGGGCGTCTCGGCGCCGGTGTCGTCGAAGTCATGCACAGTCACGCCATGGTCGCGCAGGGCGGCCACGACGCCGTCGAACTCCGCCCGCGCGGCCCCGGCGACATCCCCGATGCTGGCGCGCTGGAACGCGTTGTCGGCCTGGGTTTCGGGGTTCGAGCGGAAGTGATGTGGCCGGATCATCACCACCGACTGGGGGGCTTGCAGTTGCATGGTCAATAGGCCCGCGTCGGACGGTCGAAGACACGGCGGCCAAAGGCCGAAGCGGTGAGATCGACCATCAGCTGCGCGGTGCGCCCGCGTTCGTCGAGGAAGGGGTTCAGCTCCACAAGGTCGAGCGAGGTCATCAGCCCGCTGTCCGAGAGGATCTCCATCACCAGATGGCCCTCGCGCACAGTGGCGCCGCCCGGCACGGTGGTGCCCACGGCGGGTGCCACGGAAGGATCGAGGAAATCAACGTCGAGCGAGACATGCAGCATACCGCCCGCGGCCTCGACCTTGTCGAGGAAACGTTGCAACGGCTTGGCGATGCCGCTCTCGTCGATCTCGCGCATGTCGACATAGGTGACGGTGGTCTCCTGCAGCGCCGCGCGTTCGGCGGCATCGACGGAGCGCAGCCCGATCATGGCGATGTTGTCATGGGGCAGGGGCGTATCGATCTTCGGGAACCCGTCGAAGCCCTCGCGCCCGGTGACATAGCCCAGGGGCGTGCCGTGCAGGTTGCCGCTGTCGCTGGTCTGGGGCGTGTGGAAATCGGTATGCGCGTCGAGCCAGAGCACGAAGAGCGGGCGGCCTGCCTTTTCAGCGTGGCGCATCGCGCCCAGCACGGTGCCGAGCGCCAGCGCGTGGTCGCCGCCCATGAAGATCGGCAGGCCTTCGTCCATCGCCGCATCTGCGGCGGCGGCGAGGCTCTCGGTCCAGGCGATGGTCTCTTCCAGCGCGTGCAGCTTTTCATGCTCTTTGGCGTGAAAGGGGGCAGGGGCCACGTTGCCGCGGTCGGTCACGCTATGGCCAAGGTCACGCAGCGCGCGCTCCAGCCCCGCGGTGCGGTAGGCGTCCGGCCCCATCAGGCAGCCGCGACGGCGCTTGCCGCTGTCCAGCGGAACGCCCAGCAAAATACAGTTTTGTTGGTTCGACATGGGGGACTCCTGAGATATTTGATCTCAGATAATCCGCGCATCTGTCGAACGACAAGCCGTCAAACTGTCCGTTTCGGGGGTGTTTTTGACAAACTGTAAGGCCTACTGTCCAGTTTGTCAGGTTCTCGTCTCTCAGGCCGCTTTTCGCGCGGCGGCGACCCAAAGGCCGACCAAGATGAAAGAGACAATCGCGTTCCACCCGGCCATCGACAGGCCCAGAAACTGCCAGACGATTTCATCGCACATGACCAAGCCGCTCGGGCCTTCGGTTGATAAGAGCGACCCGCCATCGAGGCTGCCCAAATCCATGCCGCCGCCGGTGCAGGAGCTTGGACCCGGCCACCAGCCCCATTCCACACCGGCATGAAAGACGCCGATCAGCGCGGTCACCGCCGCCGCAAAAGCGCCGAGCCACGCCAGAACGCGCGGCCCGCCAAACAGCACGATTGCCCCGATCAGCACGGCCGCCGCATGGGGCCAACGCTGCCACAGGCACATCTGGCAGGGCGCGTAGCCGCCCAGATGCTGAAACCCGAAAGCCCCCAGCAACAGTGCGGCCGAACCGAGTGTTGCCAGCAATGTCAATGTCTTACCCGTCATAGAACCTTCACCACCATGAAGCCGCCGATCAATAGGGCGACGGCCAATGTGAACATCAATCCCAAGCGCCTTTCAATGAAGTCTCGGATCGGTGCGCCAAAGCGCCACAGCAGCCCCGCCACGACAAAGAACCGCAGCCCACGGGCAAGGATCGAGGTCATGATGAAGGTGCCAAGTGGCATCCCGGTCCAGCCCGACATGATCGTGATAACCTTGTAAGGGAAGGGGGTGACCCCGGCGACCAGCACCGCCCAAAAGCCCAGGTCGTTGAACCGGGTCGAGAATTCCGCCATCGCATCAGTCTTGCCCAGACTTGCAAGGATCGGCTGGCCAAGGCTCTCAAAGGCCAGCGCGCCGATGGCATAGCCCAAAAGCCCGCCCAAGACCGAAGCCACCAGCGCCACCCCGGCGATCAGCCAAGCGCGATTTGGCCGCGCGATGATCATCGGGATCATCAGGATGTCAGGGGGGATCGGAAAGAAGGAGCTTTCGACAAAAGCGACGACGGCAAGCGCCCAGAGGGCATGGCGATGTTGGGCCAGGCCCAGGGTCCAGTCATAAAGGCGGCGGATCATTCTCGGGGGCTCCGGCTGTTTTGAATGCCTCACCATGTCGCGCGGCCAAGGTCAAGCAACTGGGCGCGCAGCGGGGGTGAAAATCCACTTGCTCCTGCCGCTTTTGCAGGCTACATCGCCCTACGTGCCCAAGTGGCGGAATGGTAGACGCAGGGGATTCAAAATCCCCCGCCGCGAGGCGTGCCGGTTCGAGTCCGGCCTTGGGTACCACCTTCTTCGTAAGGTTTTCCGCATATTTACATGAATGACACCGGTGCTCTGCGCCTTTCGAGCCCGTTCATTCCTCGCGCCAAAATCCTGCGATCACCTCCTGCGCCGCCTTGTTCTGCACCGTAAAGTCGGTGTCTCCCACGCCGCCGCCTTCGGGGTCGGTGAACCAGCGCCAGATCCAGACATCTTGAATCCCGCGGGCCTCAAGGGCGCGGAGCCAGCGTTCCAGCACCGCGGCCTGAAGCGCCATATCGGCGGGGGCGGCGCGTTCCTCGGCGCTTTCCCATGGCCGGGCGGTCGCGCCTTTGGCGGAGCGGAGACCGATTTCAGCAATCCAGATGGGTTTTGCGTGTTTTTGCGCCACGGCAGCGACCCGGTCCAATTCCGCGGCGATGGCGCGGTCCCAATCGGCAGGCGCATCGTCGGCCCCCAGAACCGGGTAGAGCGAGACCGCCACGGCATCCAGTTCGGGCCAGAAGGTGATCTTCTCGGCCTCGTCGGCACCATGGGCGACATAGGTGAGCTTTCCGCTGAAAAGCGCGCGTATCTCGGCGATGGTCTCGCCCCACTGCGCCGCCCCCGAGACGCCGCGCAATTCGGTGCCAAGGACAAGCACTTCGGCGCCGTTGCGCTCGGCCGTGACGGCGATGGCGTGCAGAACCTCGGCGTAGGCGGCGTGCCATGCCGCGGCGCTGTCCGGCTCGGGCGCAATCGCGCCGGCCCAGCTTTCGGGCACCCAGACATGCGGTTTGACGATGGCGGCCAGACCGGCGGCGTGCAACTGCGCGATCCCGGCGGCGATCCTGTCATGGGGCAGCGCATCCCCCATGACGATGGCACCGGAACTGGGCGAGCGCTGCCATAGGAAGGGGATCACCGTCGCCGCCGTCGCGCCCGTGTCACGCAGCCGCGCGATGCTTTGGGCGGCGGCGGGGCTGCCGAAGGGGGCGTTTGGCGTCTCGATCAGGTTGAACCCGCGTAGTAGGCCACCCGCCTGTCGCGAAAACGCCGCCGTCGCGGTCAAAGCGGTAGAGCCAAGTGCCCAGAGAAGCGTGCGACGGTCGATCATGGGGCTAGGGTAGGATGACTTCCCCTGCCGCACAACGGCACGCTGGCGAAAGATGCGCGGTCTTTTGGGCGCAGCTGCGGGCCAAATAGCGCCAATTTCGCGCAAAATTGGCAGGCTTTCATCTGCCGGCCCCGCGCAACACCCAATGACAATTCCCTTTTCCCGGTCCGACCAAACGCGTAGGCAGCGCCTACCTTGGAAAACGAGACATATCATGGCGCAGAATGCCACCATCTACAAAATCGAGCTTTCGGTCTCGGACATGGATCGTCACTATTACGAGACCCATAAGCTGACCATCGCCAAACACCCATCGGAAACCGATGAGCGCCTGATGGTGCGTCTGGTGGCCTTTGCCCTCAACGCCCATGAGCATCTGGAGATGACCAAGGGCCTCTCGACGGACGATGAGCCGGACATCTGGCAAAAAAGCCTGAGCGGCGAGTTGGACGTTTGGATCACGCTTGGCTTGCCGAGTGAGAAGGTGCTGCGCCAGTCCTGCAACAAGGCCGCCAAGGTCGTGGTCTACCCCTATGGCGGCAAAACGGCAGAGGTCTGGTGGGATAAGGTCAAGAACGGCACCACCCGTTTTGACAATCTGGAGGTGGTGAACTTTGCCGAGGGTAACACCAAGGCGCTGGCGGAACTGGCCAGCCGGGCGATGAAGCTTCAGGTGATGGTTCAGGACGGCGAGGTGACGGTGAACCTTGATGAGGCGATGGTGACGCTCACGCTCGACCTTTGGAAGACCTCCCGGTAGGCGGCGCGGTAAAACACTGTCAGAAAAAGGCGCGCCACTCTGGGCGCGCCTTTTAGTTTAAACGTCGAGCTTCTTGTCGCCGCGCTTCCATGCCAGCGGCTGGAAAACCTCGTCCACCGGGGTTTCGGCGACGTGGTTGACGTAGTTGGAGATGGTCTTCTGTGCCATGCCAAGGATCACGTCCAGCACTGCGCGGTGGCCATAGCCTGCGTCGAAAAACGCCTGCATCTGCGTATCGGAAACAAAGCCGCGGTTGCGCACCATCTGCACGGTGAAAGTGCGTAGCGCTTCGAGTTTGGGCGTCGGCAGGGGCGTTTCATTGCGCAGCGCGTCGCTGATCTCATCCGAGACCTTCATCATCTTGGCGATGCCGGTGTGGGCGGGCACGCAGTAATGGCATTCGTTCTCGACGTTGATCGACTGCCAAACCACGGTCAGCTCTTCGGCGTCGAACTCGGTCTCGGTGAAGAGCTTGTGCAGCACCTGATAGCCTTCAAAGGCCTGCGGGCTTTCGGCCAGCACCCTGTGCAGCCCCGGCAGACGGCCAAAGGCCTTTTGCGATTCTTCCAGCAGCGGCTTGGAGGCTTCGGGCGCGCTGTCTTGGTCGTGGGACGGGAAAGTCATGATTTCTACCTTTGTAAATCGTCGATATCCGTCATTTAGGCTTTCTTGAGCGATCGCTCAAGTATATATTTGAGTGATCGTTCAACATATGGTGATCTCATGCCCCGCAAACCGAACCACGACCGTGCCGAGTTGATCGACCGCGCCCGCGATCTGTTCTGGCGTCAGGGCTGGGCGGGCACCTCGCTGAAAGACCTCGAAGCGGTGCTGAAGATGAAGCCCGGCAGTTTCTACGCGGCCTTCGGATCGAAAGAGGCGCTGTTTGAAATTGCTCTGGACAAATATGCCGAGGATGGGGCCGGGCGTCTGGCTGAATTGGTCGCTTCGCATGGCCCGATGGCGGCGCTGAAACGCTATCCCGAACTGGCGATCTGCCGCGAAGCGGCCCCGGCCAAAGCCTGCATGTTGTCGAAAACCTTGTTGGAGCTACAGGCCCATGGCCACCCGCTGGCCAAACGGGCCAGCGCGCATCTGATGGGGATGGAAGAGCAATTTGCAGCGCTTTTCGCCCAAATGCAGCAGGAGGGAGAGATCGCGGCGGAACATGATCCGAAATCGCTGGCTCGACGCTATCAGAGCGATCTTTTGGGCCTGCGCGTCTCAGCTGAGCGGGAGGGGGTCGACGCCCATGCCATCGCCCGTGAGATCGCGGAGGGGCTGGACCGGTTGTAGCCCCAAAGCGCGCTATTCGATCTGCTCTTCCAACATCGTGGTAATCTTACGCCGTTGAAAGATATTGCGGATCTGATGCGCCATGATCCGTTCCGGCACAAAATAGGGTTTGCCGTCTTTCCATTCCGCCCGGAACTCATGCCGGGCGGCAATCAGCCTTGTGGTATGCCCATCCGCGGCAGCGACCGTCAGGTCCATCTGCCGGACCTTTTCAAAGAGCCCTTCGGTCCCGATCCGCGTCTCGGCCCGGCGCAACAGGTCGAGGAAACTGCCGATGTCGATGAAATCGCCGCTCTTGATCGGTCCTTGATTGGTGCGGGTCAGGGGGTTCTCCACATCGTTCAACGCCACCTCTTCGCGTTCGGTGACCTTGACGTGGTAGGTTTTGTCATCCGTCACCACCCGCGCCATGACTTCGAGCAGGTAAATCGGCTCGGCCCCCATATTGGTCACGAAACAATGGGCATTCTCATCCCGCGCGATCGAGCGGTTGATCAGGATCACCGGCTGGCGTTGGCGCCGGAAGTTGAGCCATAGGATATGCAGATAGGCCAGCCAAACCACCGCCGTAAGAAGGCTCACCGCCACTTGCAACGTGCCGGAATTCTCTGCGATCCAATCGAGCATCCTATCTCATCCTTACCAAGCCTGCGGGGGGCGCGAGATCAACGCGCGGGACGGCGCTTCGTTGCACAGAGATTGGCAGGCGGGGTTGACCGCGCGATAATATATCAATAATTCGCGATATATGGATAATGAAAACGCCCTCCAAGCCTTCGCCGCCTTGGGTCAGCCGACCCGGCTGGATGTCTTTCGCCTGCTGATCAAAGCGGGTGGTAAAGGCATGTCGGCGGGCGAGATCGGCACCGCGCTTGATGTGCGGCAAAATACGATGTCGGCCAACCTCTCGGTGTTGGCCCGCGCGGGGCTGATCCGCAGCAAGCGCGAAGGGCGCAGCATCCGCTATTTCGCCGATATGGACGGGTTGCGCGCGCTGCTGGGCTTTCTCTTGGAAGACTGCTGCGGCGGCGAGCCGGAACGGTGCCAACCGCTGCTGGATGAGCTGACCTGCTGCTAACCCCCGAACACCAAACGCGAAAGACCACCATGACCGATACCGCTGATCCCGCAACCGCTGGCCTTGGGGCCTTTGAGCGCTGGCTCTCGCTCTGGGTGGCGCTGGCCATCGGGGCGGGGCTTTTGCTGGGCAATCTCTTTCCCGGCCTCTTCGGCGCGCTGGCGGCGCTTGAAGTTGCCTCGGTCAACCTGCCGGTGGCGGTGCTGATCTGGGCCATGGTCTTTCCGATGATGGTCGGCGTCGATTTCGGCGCGCTGCGGCAGGTGGGGGACAAGCCCAAAGGGCTGGTGGTGACGCTGGTGGTCAATTGGCTGATCAAACCCTTCACCATGGCCGCCCTTGGGGTGCTGTTCTTTAACCATGTCTTCGCCGGGCTGATCCCACCCGATGACGCGCAGGCCTATCTGGCGGGGGTGATCCTCTTGGGGGCCGCGCCCTGTACCGCCATGGTCTTTGTCTGGTCCAACCTCACCCGGGGCGATGCGACCTATACGCTGGTGCAGGTCAGCGTGAACGATGTGATCATGGTCTTTGCCTTCGCCCCAATCGTGGCTTTTCTCTTGGGCGTGACCGAGTTCACCGTGCCTTGGGACACGCTGCTGATCTCGGTCGGCCTTTACGTCATGCTGCCGCTGCTGGCGGGCTATCTCACCCGCGGGCGGTTGCTGGCCAAGGGTGGCGCGGCGGCGGTCGACGCTTTCAAGGCCCGGGTGCAGCCCTTTGCCTTCATGGGGCTTTTGCTAACGGTCGTGCTGCTCTTTGGTTTTCAGGGGGAGGTGATCCTCGACCGTCCGCTCGTCATTGCGCTGATTGCCGTGCCGCTGTTGCTGCAATCCTACGGCATCTTCTTCATCGCCTATGGCGCCGCGCGGGCCTGGGGCATTCCCTTCAACGTGGCCGCCCCCTGCGCCCTGATCGGCACGTCGAACTTCTTTGAACTGGCGGTCGCCGTGGCGATCAGCCTCTTCGGGCTGGAGTCGGGCGCGGCCTTGGCCACCGTCGTGGGCGTCTTGGTCGAAGTGCCGGTCATGCTCTCCCTCGTGGGCTTTGCCAACCGCACGCAGCATTGGTTCCGCGCCGACAAATGAACCTCGCGCCATAACCCCCTTCCGCCTAAGGAAATCCCCGTGACCGACACGCCAAACATCGAAGAAGAGCACTTCACCCCCATCGACGCGCACCGCCTCCTGTGGCCCGAACGCGCCGCCCACGGCCCGCGCATTCTGCTGCTCTACGGCTCGCTTCGCCCGCGGTCCTTCAGCCGCCTGATGACCGAAGAGGCCGCCCGCATCCTCGCCCGGCTCGGGGCCGAGATGCGGACCTTCAACCCCACGGGGCTGCCGCTGCCCGACGATGCCGCGCCTGAGCACCCCAAGGTGCAGGAACTGCGCGATCTGGTGTCATGGTCCGAAGGCATGGTCTGGTGCTCGCCCGAACGCCACGGGGCGATGACGGGGATCATGAAAACCCAAGTCGACTGGATCCCCCTGTCGCTCGGTGGGGTGCGCCCGACCCAAGGCAAGACCTTGGCGATGATGCAGGTCAGCGGCGGCTCGCAAAGTTTCAATGCGGTGAACCAGTTGCGAATCTTAGGCCGCTGGATGCGGCTGCTGACCATCCCCAATCAATCCTCGACCCCCAAGGCTTTCTTGGAGTTTGACGAGGAGGACCGGATGAAACCCTCGCCCTTCTATGACCGCGTGGTCGATGTGATGGAGGAGTTGGTGAAGTTCACCCTGCTGACCCGCGACAACAAGGACTATCTGCTCGACCGTTATAGCGAGCGGAAGGAAAGCGCCGAGGAACTGTCGAAACGGGTCAATCAAAAGGCGATCTGACCGCCAAAATGCAAACGGCAGGGCCAATCTTGGCCCTGCCGCATTGCGAGACTGAAGAGCGATCAGTCGTTGGACCAGCCGGACACCGCTTTGACTTCGCAGAAGTCCTCGATCCCCCAGACGCCACCTTCGCGCCCGTTGCCGGAGCGCTTCATGCCGCCGAAGGGCGCGCCTGCGCCACGGCTTTCGCCGTTCATCTCAACCATGCCCGAACGCAGCTTGGTCGCCAGACGGTTGCGGCGGGCGCCATCGCTGGACTGGACATAGTTGGTCAGGCCGTAGACCGTGTCATTGGCCATCTCGACGGCTTGATCTTCGCTCTCGAACTTCATGATCGACAGGACGGGGCCAAAGATCTCTTCGCGGGCGATGGTCATATCGGGCGTCACATCGGCGAAAACGGTAGGTTTGACATAGAAACCCCGGTTCAGATGCTCGGGCCGACCGGTGCCACCGGCCACCAGCCGCGCGCCTTCGTCGATGCCTTTCTGGATCAGGTCTTGGATCTTGCCCCATTGCGCTTCGTTCACGACCGGGCCGATGTGGCGGCCCTCTTCGCTGGCGGGGCCGACTTCGACCTTATTGGCCACTTCGGCTGCCGTTTCGACCGCTTGGTCATAGACGCTGGCCTCGACCATCATCCGGCTGGGGGCGTTGCAGCTTTGGCCGGTGTTGTTCATCATATGCAGCACGCCGCGTTTGACGGCCTTGTCGTCGGCATCGGCGAAGACAAGGTTCGCGCCCTTGCCGCCAAGCTCCAGATGGACCTTCTTCAGCGTATCCGCCGCGTTCTTGGAAATCGCGATCCCGGCGCGGGTGGAGCCGGTGAAGCTCACCATATCCACATCCTCGTGACCGGTCAGGGCGGTGCCCACGGTCGCGCCGTCACCGTTCACAAGGTTGAAGACACCGGCGGGAAATCCTGCCTCATCCATCATCTCGGCAAAGATCACCGCACTCAGCGGGCTTTCCTCAGACGGTTTGAGCACCATGGTGCAACCCGCGGCGACAGCAGCGCCGACTTTCAGCATCACCTGGTTCATCGGCCAGTTCCACGGCGTGATCATCGCCACGACGCCAACCGCCTCGTGAATGATCCGGTCGTTCGGCGCGTGATCACCCAAGGGCTTTACGAATTTGAAATCTTTCGCCGCTTTGATGAAGTTCTTCAGGTGGCTGTAACCCGCCCCCCATTGGGAGCTACGCGCCATCTCGATGGGTGCGCCCATCTCGGTGCTGATCGCTTGGGCCATATCCTCGGTCCGGGCTTTATAGACCTCGGCCAGTTTTTCCATCAGGGCGATGCGCTCTTCAGGGGCGGTGGCCATCCACGCGGGCAGGGCGGCCTTGGCCGCGGCCACGGCGGCGTCCACGTCCTTTGGCCCGCCGAGCGAGATCACGGTGCAGGGTTCTTCGGTCGAGGGATCGATGACCTTATGTTCACGGCCCTCAAGCGGGGCGACCCATTTGCCGTCGATATAGAAATCACGTTTTTCGATCATGCTCTGTCTCCGTTATTGGCCAGGCGGGCGATGTTCTTGCCGCCTGGAAGTGTCCGGGAATCGCCGGCTCCCGATATGCCTAGGACAATTTTACGGGGCGGAAAAGTTCAGAGGTGATTTTTGATCAAAAAGACGGGCGCGGCGGCCCGAACCCCGTAGGCGGGCAGGGCGCGCGCTCAGCCCTGCGCCGGGAAGCTGATTTCGACACAAAGCCCGTCTTGGCCTTCGACCTTCAGCGTCGCTTCGTGCTGGAAGGTCAGCGTGCGGATCATGCGCCAGCCCAACGAATCCGACCTCTCGGGCCGTTTGGCATCTTCGGGCAGGCCGACGCCATCGTCATAGACCTTGAGCGTCAGACCTTCGTCATCCTCTTGGGTGACTTCGATGGTGATCACCCCTTTGTCGCGCCCCTTGAAGGCGTGTTTATAGGCGTTGGTGATCAACTCCCCCACGATCAGCCCGATGTCGACCGCCAGTTTGTTGTCCATCTTGAGGCTGGGGCAAATTAGCTTGATCGCGATGCTCTGACGATCTCCGGTAAAGGCGCGTTCGGCGTTTTTCGCGACTTCATCCAGCATATCCGCCAGATCAAGGTCGGTGCTGTCGGTTGAGCGTTGCATCAGCTCATGCGCCTTGGAGAGCGAACCCACGCGGGTCTCCAACTCGCGCAACACTTGGCGGGTCTCATCGGCCTTGGCGTGGGTCTTGCTCATCCGGATCAGCGCCACGATGAGGGCAAGGTTGTTGCCCGTCCGGTGGTGGAGTTCCTGCATCAAGAGATCGCGGTCGGCGATGCCCTCGCTGAGTTCGCGGTTCTGTTCGGTCAATGCCGCGGTCGGGTCTTTGGCGTTATAGGCCTCCAGCGCCGCCATAGCGTCGGCCCTGATCTGCTCGACGGCGGATTGCGGTTCGGGCAGCAGAAATTCCGCGTGAATTCGCGTGCCTTCTTGTCCGGTATCCACATCGAAACGCGCCGCGATCCGCTGCACGCCCCGCAGGCCCAGCCCCATGCCCGTCTCCGACACGATGGCGCGGTTGGGGTCGAGCTTGTCCTCTTCGATCCCACGGCCCTGATCAATCACCGTCAGCCCAAGGGCGGGCTTGCCGTTGACATCCGTAAGCGAAAAGCGCGCGCGGCCTTTCTGCCCATGCTCGATCGCGTTGCGCCCCAGTTCCACAGCGGCGGTGACGGTGCGCGTCCGCTCGAATGAGGTAAAGCGCATGGCCTCGGTCAGGGTCAGGGCGATCTGACGCAGGGCCGCGATATCGCCGCCTTTCTCAAGGTTCACCGATGTGAGGTTGGTTGCTTTCATCAGTCCGCGTCCCGTGCAATGCGTATGACCACGATGGAGGCGTCGTCACGCCCGCGAAATGCCCGGTCGAGCAGGTAGCCAGCGATCAAAAGCGGAGATTTCCACAATAGACCCTGTGGAAGATAGTTGTCGCGCAGGGTTTTCAAGCCGTCGCTGTGCAGGATCATCAGATCCCCCGGCTGAAGGTCAAAGCTTTCTTCATAGCCCCGCGTGGCGCGGGCGCCGATCCGCCCGTCGCGCACCGGCAGGCGTTTGACCTCACCGTCGCGGACCCGCAGGGTGGCGATATTGCCCAAAGCGGCATAGCGCAGGACCATCTGCGGCTGTGCGATATGCACAAGGGCCGCCACCGCGCCGCGCTTGCCGGTCAATTGGTCGGTCACCTCATGCATCACCGCGCCCGGCTCGCTGTTGAAACTGCTTGTGGCTTGGACGGCGTCGGTGACCTCCAGCGACGCGGCTGCGGCCTCGGGGCCGTGGCCCAGACCATCGCAGAGCAGGATATCGGTGGCAGTGGGCGTTTTGCGCAGCAGGTAATCGTCGCCGCATTCGGTTTCGTTCGGGTGGCAGACCCGCAGGCCCACGGCCTCGACCCCATGGGTCGGGAAAGGGGTGCTGTTTTTGACAAAGCTGCAAACGATGGTGGTGCCCACCTCTGGCCCGCTGAAAATGTCGAAGTCATTCGACAGGCGCCGGATCGCGCCAAGCCCCAGCCCGGCCGAGCCGCCGCTGCTCATGCCGTCTTGGAACATACGGTCCATATCGCCGATGCCCGGGCCGCGGTCGGTAAAGACCATTACGATCCGGTCGCCCTTGCCCTCCGGTGGGGCGGTGATCAGGGCGCGGCCTTTATCGGCATAACGCAGGATGTTGGTCGTGGCCTCCGTGGCGACGATGGCCAACTCATCGGTCCGGTGTTTGGGCCAACCGTGATCCGCCGCGACACGGCGCGCCGCGCGGCGCACCACGGCGATGGCGCTTTGGTCCTGAACTTCGACCCATTGTATCATAGGTTTACACTCATCAACACGCTGGTGCCCCCGCCAACGGCGGTGCGGATTTCAAACTTCTGGGCCAGCCGCTGCGCGCCGCCCAAGCCCCGGCCAAGCCCGCCGCCCGAGGTATAGCCGTCCGTGAGGGCCAGTGCCACGTCATCGATCCCCGGTCCCTTGTCCCAACAGACCACGCTCAGCCGCTTGGCCTTTGGGTCGACATAGATGGAAAATTCGCCGCCGCCAGCGTGAACGATCGCATTGCGGGCGATCTCGCTGACGGCGGTGGCAAACCGGGTGACCATCAGCGCCGAAGCACCGTTTTCCTTCATGTAGCGCGCCACGGCTTGGCGGACCGTTACCGCGTCGCCGCTGGTCTTCAACTTGAACTGAGAGAGAAGAACCTGCGCTCCTAGGTCCTTTTCGTCAAAAGCGACGTAGCTGGGTGAGGGCATGTGTCAGGCTCAGGGCGGTGCGAATTTCGGGCAAATACATGCCAAGCTCGACCAGCGTGACGGCGACCGTGGGGCGCATGCCGACGACATAGGTATCCGCCGCAAGCAGCCGCGAAATCCCCGCAAGCTGCGCGATCACACGGCCCACGAAAGTGTCCACGATCTCAAGAGCCGAGATATCGAGGATCACCCCGTCGACGCGATTTTCGGATATCTTGTTCGACAGGCGATCCTGAAGCTCCAAAATCTCCGTGTCCGTGATGTCATCCTGTATCGAAACGAGGAGCGCATGTTCGACCAGATTAATCGACGTGACACCGGCCACCTTATTGGCCCTCGGTCTTCTTGATCACATAGCCGACGGTCATCAGCGCATCCGACAGGGCGGTGCGGATGCTGGACCGGGTGGAAACGGTGCCCACGTCGATGCCAAGCTGCACCATGGTCTGGGCAATCATCGGGCTGATGCCGCTGATGATGCATTCCGCCCCCATCAGGCGCACGGCGGCGGCCGCGCGCAGCAGGTGTTGCGCCACCTGCGTGTCGACGGTGCCGACGCCGGTGATGTCCATGATGACCACTTCGGCCTGACGCTCCAGAATGGTTTGCAGTAGGTTCTCCATCACCTCTTGGGCACGGGCGGAATCCAGCGTGCCGATCAGTGGCAGGGTCAAAACGCGGTCCCAAAGCTCGACCACGGGGGTCGAAAGCTCCAACATCTCTTGGCGTTGACGGTCGATGATCTGCTCACGCTCAAGAATGAAAATCTCGTTGGTGTAGATTGCAAAGGCATCGACCAGACGGGTCACCAGCATCACGTCGCGGATCAGCATCCCGTGATCGCTGTCTTGCATCGCTTCGAGCCGTTTGAACAGCGGCGCCTTCAGCGCCAGCACAAAGGTTGCCATCTCGGTCGGGGTCACGCCGCGGTTGACCCGCTCGCGGCTGACATCGGTCAGCACGGCGCGCAAATCGTCCCACTGCGTGTCGTCAAAGTCGAAATCCTCGCCGCTGACGCCATTGCGCACACCTTTGGAGAAGGCTTTGAGCAATTCACGGTTCTGGGTCCGGCTTTCCGTATCGGAGAACAGGTCAGAACGTTTCACGCCCTCTTTGACCTGCGTTCCCAGCCACTCCTCGATGATGCCTTTGAAGTCGGTGTCGAGAACAGTGAGAATATTGGCCGTAGCAGATTGCGGCATCTTGAACCCCAGTTTTAAATTTCATCCCCCATAGGCCAATCGTGGGGGTGAGTGTCAATAGGACGCAAGGATTTTGATCGGCGGCAAAGCGCCGTTTTACATAATGAAACGGCGTTTAAGTTTTTGTTTTATGCGGGGTTTTGGGGCGTAAATGCGGGGGCGTCCTGCGAAAAGGGCAGCAGTGGCTCTGTGACCGGATGCTGCCCTTCTTGTTTCCCGCCGCGGGGCTGCCGCGACGTTATTCGGCCGCTTCGCCGGGGTGGCGTGGCACCAATGCGCGCACCAGATCGCGCATATGCAGCACGCCGACCTGTTTGCCCGCGCGCATGACGCGGTAGTTGTTGGTGGTATCCCCGCCAGAGACCGCGATGATGCTTTCCAGCGTGTCGTCGAAATCGACCTCACCGGCCACATCCGTTGGCGGCACATCGGTCTTTTCCATGACCGAGCGGACGCGCAGCACGCGGGCGCGGTTGATGTCGCTGACGAAGGCTTCGATATAGGGATCGTTGGGGTTCAGCAGGATGTGCTGCGGCTCGCCCTGTTGGACGATGAACCCGTCTTTGAGGATCACCAGATGGTCCGCCAGTTTCAGCGCCTCGTCCAGATCGTGGGTGATGAAGATCACCGTCTTATGCAGTTCTTCCTGCAATTCGATGAGCAGATCCTGCATGTCGGTGCGGATCAGCGGGTCAAGCGCGGAAAACGCCTCGTCCATCAGCATCACGTCGGAGTTCGAGGTCAGGGCGCGGGCGATGCCCACACGTTGCTGCATCCCGCCCGAAAGCTGCGCGGGATACTGCTCTCCCTGACCCTCCAGCCCGACGCGGTTGAGCCATTTGGTGGCCTCACCCGCGTATTTGCTGCGGCTCTTGCCTTCGATCTCCCAACTCAGTCCGGTGTTTTCCAGCACCGTGCGGTGGGGCAGCAGGGCGAACTTTTGGAACACCATCGACATGTCATGCTTGCGCAGCTGGCGCAGGCGACGCTCGTTATAGTCGAGGATGTTCTCGCCGTTCACGATGACCTCGCCCGCCGTGGGGTCAATCAGCCGGTTGAGGTGGCGGATCAGCGTCGATTTGCCCGAGCCCGAGAGCCCCATGATCACCGTGGTCTTGCCCGCGGGCATGTCCACGTTGATGTCATTGAGGCCCAGCACATGGCCGGTCTCGGCCTGAAGTTCGGCCTTGGACATGCCGCCGCGGACCTTCTCCAGCGCCATTTTGGGGTCGTCGCCGAAGATCTTATAGAGGTTGCGGACGGAAATCTTGATGTCGTCTGTCATGTCTGGCCTCACTTCTGCGCCGCGTTGATCCGCGCAAGCGCGGCTTTGGTGACCCGGTCGAGGATGATCGCAAGCAGCACGATCCCCAGACCCGACAGGAGGCCCACGCCCAATTCAAGGCTGCGAATGCCGCGCAGCACCAGCACGCCGAGGCCGGGGGCGGAGACCAGCGAAGCGATCACGACCATAGCAAGGCTCATCATGATGGTCTGGTTCACACCGGCCATGATATTGGGCAGCGCCAGGGGGATCTGCACCTTGAAGAGCTTTTGGCGGTTGGTCATGCCAAAGGCATCGGCGGCTTCGATCACGTCCTTATCGACCAGCCGGATGCCGAGGTCTGTCAGGCGCACCACCGGCACGATGGCATAGAGGATGATCGCGATGCCGTAGAGCTTGGGCTCGGTCACCGAAAAGAGGAAGATCAGCGGAATGAGGTAGACGAAGGGCGGCAGGGTTTGCAGCATGTCCAGCACCGGGATCATCGTGCGCTGTACGCGGTCGCTGCGCGACATGGCGATGCCGATGGGCACGCCAAAGAGTACGCAGATGAAGGCGCAGACAAAGATGATTGCCAGGGTCTGCATCGTGTGTTCGTAAAAGTCGATGAAGGCGAGGAAACCAAAGACCAGCGCCACCAGTCCCACCAGCTTGAGCGAACGGCCCACCGCATAGGTGATCGCCATCAAAAGCGGGATCATCACGAACCACGGCACCGATTGCATCAGCCAAAGCGCGTTTTCCAGCGCCCAGCTCAGCGGTTGGGTGAGGGGGTCGACAACGACTTTGAGACTGTCCTTGATGGCAAGGAAGCCTTGCTCCAGCCCTTGGGTCAGGTCGCGCGATTGCGGGATCGCTTCGCAACTGTCGTGCAGCGCATCCAGAGAGGGGAAGGGCATGTCCCAAAGCGTGGTGTCGGTGTCACCGCCCGCTTGGCCCATGAGATCGGCCATGGAGCTTAGCCCGCCGCCTTGATCGTCGCCGCACCAGTCCCGCAGACCGAGCGTGTCAAAGAGATTGTCGTAGGTTGCCATCTGTCGCTTTCCCGGTCTGCATCAGACCGTTTGCTTTTGGGGAGGGGGCCGGTGCGCCGCGCAGGCCGCGCGGCGTCGGCTGCCCCATGCAGTGGCGGCAATCCAAACCTATGTCCTTACAAAGGAACTGCGCTTCGGGCCAAAGGGGCCAAGGCGCAGTCGGTATGAAAAGACGTAAGTCTTGCCGCCGGTCATCGAAACGAACGGGCGGGAAACCCTGATGAGTTCCCCGCCCGCCGTTTTGGTCAGTCTGTCTTACTGCTCAAGCAGCTTGGACAGGTTGCCGCGGGCGTCATCGCTCAGCCATTCGGCCCAGACGTCGTTGTTGTTTTGCAGGAAATACACCGCCGCCTCTTCGTTGGAGGCGTTGTTTTCACCCTGCCATGCCAGCAGCTTGCTCATCTCGTCGGTCTTGAAGGTCACATTGCCGATGAACTCCGCGATCTCGGGGTTCTCGTCGTGGAAATCCTTGGTCATGACGGTCAGCACCGGCGCGGTCGGGAAGGCCGAGGGCTTGGGGTCCGGCGTGTCGGCGTTCTGGTTGGCGTTATGCGCGGCTTCGTCATATTCGCCCAGATCGACGCTGGTCATGTCGTATTTGCCAAGCGGCGTCGTCGGCGCCCAGTAGTAGCCGAACCACGGCTCTTGGCTCTCATAGGCCGAGGCCATCGAGGTCACCATCGTCTCGCCCGAGCCGTGGTTGAAGACTTCGATGCCGTTGCCTTCGAGGTCATAGGCCCGCGCGAGGTTGTCGCTCACCACGCGGCAGCCCCAGCCATCGGGGCAGTTGTTGAACATGCCGCCGACCAGTTCGGGGTTTTCCAAGATGCCTTCGATGGTCTTCAACTCGGGGTGCTCTTCGGCCAGATAGGTGGGGATCCACCAGCCTTCGACGCCACCGGGATCAAGCACGGAGGTCAGCTCAACGATCTTGCCATCCGCTTTCAGCTTTTTATACGCGTCACCGGCGGAGTTCGGCCACAGTTCGGGCACGATGTCCGGCTCGTTGTTCTCCGACAAGGAGGTCACGGCGGGGGTGGTGTCCGAAGGCACCACGGTGACGTCGCAGGAATATCCCTGCGTCAGCAGGAATTCGGTCACGGCGGTGACGATCTGCGCCGAGGCCCAGTTCATCTCGGCGATCGAGACTTCGCCACAGTCCTGCGCGGCGGCGGCCATCGGGGTTGCAACGGCAAAAGCCGTGCCAAGCAAATAGCGTTTCATAGTGATATCTCCTCTATTGTATCCGCAGTGTCGCGCAGCCGCGCACCGCTGATCTTTGCCCCTTTCCATCAAGAAGGAGCCGGTCGCGCGATAGGCGCGGCAGCTTTCGATGGGCGGGTTTGCTGGAGATATGAAAACAAATCATGCGCCCCGGTGCAACACGATTGCCGGGCGCAAGACGCAAGAACGGGCACCGCACCGGGCCTGACGCGATGCCGCTATATGCGGCGTTCCCATGCAGAACGCCATATTTTTAAGGTGTGCCGTGGCCCAGCAAGCGGGGCGCGGCCAGGGCCGGTTAGCGGCGGGAAAAACTTTCCATATCGCGGATGTATTGGGGGATGTCTTTGCGGTTCAGGCCGATATCCTGCAGCAGGCGGTCGTCCATCGCGTTCAGCGTCGACAGCGTGCGGTTACGCTCCCAACGGCGCGCGGTGTCGCGCAGCACGCGGCGCAGCATGGCGACAAGGGCGAGCCCCTCGGCATTGGCGACTTGACCAAGGGTGCCATTAAAGGCGGTTCCGGGCATCCCGGCGATCTGGTTGGTGTTTTTCAGCAGGCGGAAGTGCATGGCATGCTCCATATCAAAAAGGTCGAAATGGGAAGGATCCGCAAAAGACGACGGTCGGGCCAGAAGGCCGGGCCGGGCCGGTTGTGTGGGTCTCATCCCGAGTGTGATCCGGAAAGTCAGTTGGAACCCCAATGGTCTAAACAGGCGGATCGGCCTGTCCGACCGGGGTTACCGGCGGTTCAGCAGCGTGCCCGGCTTGCGCGGGCGCCTCTTATGAACAGCATACATCAACATGCCGCGCATTTGGTCCACCCGGGCGGGCTTTGCAATAGGGTGAAATAGGGGTGCGACACCCTGCCGCATCTGCGGGGCGCAGAACCCACTATGGCTGAGGTTTGCGCCCGCTCGGCACGGTGTCGCTTGCGGTGTCTGAAGTGTCGTTTTGAGCGTCGAATTTGGCGCATTTTCGCGGGGCGCTTTGGGCGTCACTCGGCGGGTATTCGAAACCGTTCGAGGGGTGCAGGACGCAGCCCCTCATGACGTCGGAGTCTGCGCTGTTTTCTGCGCCGTGGGGCATCACTGCTGCGATGTATTGATTCGGCGGGAATAAGGCGGGCCGCCCGTGGTTTCGTCACCAGTTTCGCATGTTTATGGGCAATTGGTTCCAGCGGGTGAACAAGCAATCGAAAAGAATGACGAAAACAAGGCGGCGCAGATGCGGCTGTTTTGCGGCGACATTGTCCCATAATGCGAAACAGTGTTGCTAGCCGTGGGGATGGTGGCGCGGCCGAGGGGCGTTAATTCACCTTAATCCTATGGCGTTTTGCAAATCCGCAGTTGAGCGGTCCGGAAACAATCGCGTCGGAATCACGTGCTAAACCACCTGAATTGCGGCAAAACTTCATTTGGTTCCGGCAATTTTCAAACATTTTTTGCTTTGTCCATTCGTATAGGAGGGCTATTCCTATAGGTGCCCAACTGGGGGGCATAGAAGTCTGTAGGTCACGGGGGCGGCCGCATTAAGCGCATCAGGGATGCGGGAAATGTGGATACGCCGCAAGTTTGCGACCGTAAACACAACATACCGAAGCGCACCGCGCCTCGGCTGTGGGTCATGTTTCGGCTCTTCCCCTTCGTTGCTGCAAGGATGCGTGCCGCCCGATCTGGATTTCTGCCAGCGGGGCGCATGTGAACGGAGGGAGAGACGAGATGATACACAAGCGACAGGCCCTGCCACTGGCCTTCTGCGGGGCAAGAAATGCCCGGTTCGACCGCTCTGCCGTTCGGCGCTCCAATTCTCAGATTGAAACAGCATCCACTTCCAAGACGGCCGCGTTGCGCGCCGCGTGCAACACCGCTCAGGAGATTTCACAATGATTAGAACACTTGATTTCAATGCGTTCAGCGCAGGCACCATCATTGACGACGAATATGCGGATCTGGGCGTGACCGTCTCGGCCAGCGGCGGCTCTGGCGATGCGATGATCTTTGACAGCAGCAACCCGACGGGCGGCGACAGCGATCTGGCCTCCGACACGCTTGAGGGGCTGTTGATCGTCTCCGAAGACGGCGACCAGAGCGACCCGGATGACAACGCCGGCGGCGGCAGCCTGTTCTTTGACTTCGATGAGATGGTGCGCATGAAGGGCGTGACCTTCAAAGACATCGAAGAGACCAGCGGCGAGGGCACCCGTGTCATCTTTTACGATGACAATGGCAACGTGATCCAAAATCACTATGTGCAGCCCACCGGCGATGGCGGTGAGCGTTTCGTGCAGTTCAACATCGACGGCGTGTCGCGCTTCGAAGTGCGTTTCGAAGGCTCGGGCGCGATCGACAATGTGGTTTTCGACGATGGCCAACCGCAGGGCGGCGGCAATGATGCGCCGGTGGCCGAGGACGATGTGCTCGAAATCGACGAAGACACCTCCGGCACCGTCGACGTGCTGGGCAATGACAGCGACGCCAATGGCGACACGCTGACCGTCACCATGGCAAGCTGCCCGGCGGGGCCGGTCGTCATCAATGACGACGGCACGTTGACCTTTACGCCGGACCCGGACTTCAACGGCGAGACCACGATCACCTATACCGTGGATGACGGCAATGGCGGCACCGATACCGGCACCGTGAATGTCACCGTGAACCCGGTGAATGACGCCCCCGTCGCCAATGACGACACCGCCGACACCACCGGCACCGAT
Organism: Sulfitobacter sp. 1A15299; assembly: GCF_043556915.1. NCBI lineage: Bacteria > Pseudomonadati > Pseudomonadota > Alphaproteobacteria > Rhodobacterales > Roseobacteraceae > Sulfitobacter > Sulfitobacter sp. 1A15299. The sequence continues at coordinate 56,863 of NZ_JBIFFJ010000014.1, forward strand.
CCGGTCGTGATCCCGGTTCTGGACAATGACACCGATGTCGACGGCGACACCCTGAGCGTGACAGATGCCTCCAGCGATGATGGCACCGTGACCATCAACGACGATGGCACCATCACCTTTGTCGCCAATGACGGCTTCACCGGCGATGCGACGATCACCTATACCGTGTCCGACCCCGACGGCCTGACCGACGAAGGCTCGGTGACCGTGACGGTGGGCGACGGTGGTTCGACCCGTGACGGCTATGTCGACGGCACAGCGGGCGCAGACTTAATCGACACCGCCTATACCGGCGACCCCGATGGCGACATGATCGACAATGACGACGCGATCCTGCCCGATGCGGAAGGCGACGACGACTATGTTCGCGCCGGCGATGGTGACGACACCATCCTTGCAGGCGACGGCGATGATATCGTCGAGGCGGGCGCAGGCTCCGACGTGGTCGAGGGCGGTGATGGGGACGACATGATCACCACCGGCAACGATGACCTCGCCCCCGATCTGGGCTACCCGGAAAGCGACAGCGACGATCTGGGCTTTGACCCCGACGCCGACCCCGAGAATGACCGCGACTCCGTCGATGGCGGGGCGGGCAATGACACGATCAGCACCGGCGACGACCGCGACACCATCACCGGCGGCACCGGCGATGACGTGATCAACGCAGGCATCGACGACGATTTCGTCGACGGCGGTGACGGCGATGACCGGATCGTCGGGGGAGAGGGCAACGACAGCCTGCTCGGCGGCGCTGGCAACGACACGATCTATGCGGGCAACGACCCCGATCTGGGTCTCGACGTGCTCGACATCCCCGACGAAGAGGATGCGTCCAACCCCTTCACCCCCGACCGCAACCCGAACAACGGGATGGACACGGTCGACGGTGGCGCGGGCAATGACGTGATCTATGGCGCCGACGATGCCGACCTGCTGCGCGGCGGCTCGGGCGATGACTATATCGATGGTCAGGTCGACGATGACATCATCGAAGGCAATACCGGCAACGACACATTGCTGGGCGGTCAGGGCGACGACAGCCTGTCGGGCGGTCAGGGCAATGACGAGCTTGACGGCGGCACCGGCGACGACACCCTGCGCGGCAATCGCGACGATGACCTGCTGGTCGGCGGCGAAGGCAATGACCTGCTCGACGGTGGCGGTGAGAATGACACGCTGATGGGCGGCGAAGGCGACGACACGCTGATGGGCGGTCAGGGCGACGACCTGCTCGACGGTGGCGCAGGTGTCGATGTGATGACTGGCGGTGCCGATCAGGACAGCTTTGTCAATGTCAACGCAGGCGACGATGTCGACGGTGGCAGCGCGGGCGTGGATTACGACACGCTCGACCTGCGCGGCTCTGCCCCCGAGGGTGGCCGTTTGGAGATCACCTATACCTCCGACGACCGCGAAGACGGTTTCGTCGACTACTTCAACGAAGATGGCAGCGATGCCGGGCGTCTGAACTTCGTCGAGATCGAGAATGTGATCCCCTGTTTCACCCCGGGGACCAAAATCGCCACGCCGCGCGGCGAGGTGCCGGTCGAGGCGCTTGAGGTCGGTGACCGAGTCATCACCCGCGACAACGGCATCCAGACAATCCGCTGGGTCGGCGCGCGTGAGATGACCGGGGCCGAGTTCGAAATGGCCGCCCATCTCAAGCCGGTGCTGATCCGCAAGGGCGCGCTTGGCAACGATCTGCCCGAGCGTGACATGATGGTCAGCCCCAACCACCGCGTCTTGGTCGCCAATGAGAAAACCGCGCTCTACTTCGAAGAGCGTGAGGTTCTGGTTGCGGCGAAACATCTGACCGGGATGGAGGGCATCGACGTGGTCGAGGTGTCGGGCACCAGCTACATCCATGTGATGTTCGACCGCCACGAGGTGATCCTCTCTGACGGCACATGGACCGAGAGCTTCCAGCCCGGTGACATGTCGCTGGCCGGTATCGGTGAAGAGCAGCGTCAGGAGATCTTTGAGCTGTTCCCCGAACTGGCGACGAAGGACGGGATCGAAGGCTACACCGCCGCGCGCCGGTCGCTGAAAAAGCACGAGGCCAGCCTGCTGGTGAAGTAATCCGGCAAAAGCCGCGCGTAACACAGTTTGAGAACGGGGCGGGCGACCGCCCCGTTTTTTTATCTCCGGGCTATTCCTGCTCTGCGCGCCATGCCGCCCAGTCCTCGGGCGTGTCGAGGTCGCGCCGCGCGCGCTGGCCGGGCAGGGGCACAAGCTGCATCCGGTCTGCGGCCGCGCGCACGATCGCGCGGCCCCCATCATCGCCGTGCAGCTGTTTCAACTGATCGAAAAGCGCGGCGGCAAAGACGATGGGATGCCCGGGCTTGCCGTCCTCCGTGGTCGCGCGCCAGATCAGGGTCTCGCCCGTCAGGTCCACCGCAGCCGCGAGATGGGCGAGATCGCTGGCCTCAAGCGCGGGCATATCGGCCAGCAGGACCATGGCGGCAGGCGTGTCCAACGGCAGGGTGGCAAAGGCGCGGCGCAGGCTGGCGCCCATGCCCTCAGCGGCCTCGGGGATGGGCAGCGGCGTGATGTCCAATCTGCTGAGCACCCTGTAGCGCGGATGCGGCGCGGGCGGCAGGGCGACGGTGACGGGGCCAATGCCCTGTGCCAGCCGCGCCTGACGGCGCAGCAAGGGCTCACCGCCGATGTCCTCCATCAATTTGTCAGGCCCCCGCATCCGAGTGGCGGCACCGGCAGCGAGGAGGATCACGGGCAGAGAGGCTATTGTCATGCCGCCAGACTAGCGGGCGGGCAAGGCGAGGATAAGTGTTTTCTTGTGCCGCACGGGATTGCAAATTCCCGCTAAGCTGCCGTTGGCAGGGCGCTTTTTCGTGCTACCCTTGCCCCATGAATATCAAAGACCTGATCCCGCACACCCTGTTTCGCAAAGCCCGCGAATACTCTCGCAAACTTTGGGTGCGGGTGGTCTTCATGGGGCTGCTGGCCTTTGTCGCCCTCGGGCTGACCCAGCTTTTCGAGCCTTTGGTGCCCAAGGAAGTCGCCACGAGGCTGACCGGCGAAGCGGCGGATCGTCTGTTGCAGATCATCGCGGATGCGATGCTGGCGGTCACCATTTTTTCGATCACCATCATGGTCACGGTCTACCGCTCGTCCTCGGCCCAGTTCACGCCACGGGCACATCGTCTGATCATTCAGGACCGCACCACGCAGAACACGCTGGCGGTCTTCATCGGCGCCTATGTCTATGCGCTGGTGGCGATCATCATGCGCGAGTTGGGCATCTATGTCGACGAACGCTCCTTTGTGCTGTTCCTGACCACGGTACTGGTGCTGGCGATCATCGTGATTTTCCTGATCCGCTGGGTGCTGCATCTGCAAAGCTTCGGCAGCCTGATCGACACGACCCGCCAGATCGAGGCGGTGACCACCTCATTGTTCAAGGAGCGTCTAAAGACGCCCTGCATGGGCGGCCATCCCCTGACCGGCCCGGTGCCCGAGGATGCGCGCCCGATCTTTGCCCCCGAGAGCGGCTATATCAAACATATCTACCCCGAGGCGCTGGACCAGCAGGCGCGCGACCATGGGGCCGCAATCTATATGCCCCGGCGGATCGGTGATTTCGTCTTTGTCGGTGAGCCTCTGGTCATGGTCACCCGGCGGGGCAGCCCGCAGGACGACGAGCATGATTGGGACAGTCTTGAGCAGAAGGTCTTCGACACCGTACAACTGGGCGATCTGCGTACCTTTGACCAAGACCCGCGTTTCGGCCTGCGGGTGCTGGGCGAGGTTGCCTCGAAGGCGCTGTCGCCGGGGATCAACGATGGCGGCACGGCAATTGACGTGATTACCCGCATCGGGCGCGTGCTGTCCTATTACTCGGATGAATCCAAACCGGGCGGCGAGGTCACGCTGCCGAACCTGCATATCCCGCCGATCCCGGCGGATGCGCTGATCGAAGACGGATTTGGGGCGCTGGCGCGCGATGGCGCCTCGGTCGTTGATGTGCAGATGGTCTTGCAAGAGGTGCTCACAGGGCTGATGCAGCACCCCGATCCCGGCCTGTCGACCGCCGCCCGTGAGGCGGCAGAGGATCACCTGCGCCGCGCCTTCGAAGAGGTGCCCTTCGGCCCCGACCGCGCGCGCATCTGGTCCGCCGCCTGCAAAGAGGTGCAGGCAGCGGTGGAAACCCCGGCCTAGGCCGGATCAGAGCGGGCGGATCTTGAGCTGGGTGATCCGGTTGCCATCCCGCTCGATCACCTCAAAGCGGAAGTTGTGGAAGGAGAAGACCTGCCCCACGGTGGGGATCATCTGCGCCTCATGGATCACCAGCCCGGCCACGGTATTGGCCTCATCATCGGGCAGGGACCAATCGGTCGCGCGGTTGAGGTCGCGGATGGTCATTGCGCCTTCGACCATCAGATGCCCGTCTTCGGACTGTTTAAGCGGGTGATCCGCATCGGGGTCGAACTCATCCGTGATCTCGCCCACGATCTCTTCGAGGATGTCTTCGAGCGTGATCAGCCCTTGGAGCGAGCCATATTCGTCCACCACCAGTGCAAAATGCGTGCGGCGGCGCAGGAACTGGCGCATCTGTTCGTCCAGGGTCGAGGTTTCGGGCACGAAATAGGGTTTCATCACCACATCGGCCACGTTGAACCCGTTGAGCGCAGCGGCATCGCCGTTGGGGCCGCCGATCAGCTTGTACATGGCGCGCAACAGGTCTTTCGCATGGATCACGCCGATGATGTTTTCGGGGTCATCGCGAAAGACCGGCAGGCGGGTGTGGTTCGATTGCAGGCACTTTTCCATGATGTCGGTCGGGTCTGAATCCGCGTCGATCATCTCGATCCCCGAACGGTGCAGCATGACCTCTTCGACCGCGCGTTCGCGCAGGTCGAGCGCGCCCAATATTCGGTCGCGGTCTTCCTTTTCGACGACACCTTCGGAATGGCCCAGTTGCAGCGCCCCGGCGATTTCCTCACGCACCGCCAGAATGTTGCTGTCGGGGTCGATCTGCACGCCGAAAAGCCGCAGCACCCCGCGCACGAAATAGCGCACCGCCGTCACCACGGGCGAGAAGACAAGCACCACGATGCTAATCGGGCGCGAGACCAGCGCCGCCGCCGTTTCGGCATTGGTGATGGCATAGGTCTTGGGCAGCACCTCGGCAAAGACCAGCACCAGAAGCGTCATCACCAGCGTCGCCAGTGCCACGCCGCTTTCGCCGAAGAGCCGCGTAAACAGCGCCGTCGCCATCGAGGCGGCAAGGATGTTGACCAAGTTGTTGCCCAAAAGGACTGAGCCGATCAGACGCTCGTTATCCTCGGTGATCTTGAGCGCGCGGATCGCGCCGCTTGCGCCCTTGTCGGCCTGCGCGCGCAGCTTGCCGCGCGAGGCGGCGGTCAGGGCGGTCTCGGAGCCCGAGAAGAAGCCCGACAGGACAAGCAGGAGCAGGATAATTCCGGTGCTGATCCAGAAAGCGGTGTCAAAAAGGGCGGGGCCCGTTTCCATGAGGTCTAAATCCATCCATTATGTGTTGCGAATGTTATGGGCGCAGGGGCTGCGTCATTCAAGGGTTGCAACAGGGCAGGGTGGTGCGATGCAGGCGAAAATCAACTGCGCGGAGCTTGGGGTTTTGGACGGGCCGCTGCTGCTTTTTGGCGGGCCCTATTCCAACCTTCAGGCAGTCGAGGCGCTGGCGGCTTTCGCGGCGGCACGCGGCATCGACGGGGGGCAGATGATCTGCACCGGCGACAGTGTCGCCTATTGCGGCGCGCCGCGCGAATGCGTGGAGGCGATCCGGGCGCTTGGCTGTGCCGTGGTGGCGGGCAATTGCGAGGTGCAACTGGCCAGCGGCGCCGAGGATTGCGGCTGCGGCTTCGCGCCGGGCAGCAGTTGCGATATGCTGTCGGGCGCGTGGTACGCCCATGCGGCAGCCCAGTTGGACGCAGGCGCGAAAAATTGGATGGGCCGCCTGCCGGATGTGGCGGTGTTCCGGCATCAGGGTCAGCGCTATGGCGTGATCCACGGCGGGGTGCGCGATGTTGCGCGGTTCATCTGGTCCGAGACTGCGGTGGCGGTGTTCGAAGAGGAATGGCGGGCGCTGGAAGACATTGCGGGCCCCGTCGATCATATCATCGCAGGCCACTCCGGTCTGCCCTTCATCCGCGAGACAGCGCGCGGGCGGTGGATTAACGCGGGCGTGATCGGCATGCCGCCCCATGACGGCGGCCAGCAGACGCGGCTGGCGCTTCTCGACGGGGGCGAGGTGAGCTTTCACCGGCTGAGCTACGATGTGGCCGGTGCCCTGGCCGATATGGCCAAGGCAGGCTTGCCGCGCGCCTATGCAGACGCACTGAAAAGCGGTTACTGGCCTTCGGAAGACGTGTTGCCGTCGGGCTTGCGGGTGCCCTCCTTGGCGAGGGGGTGACGCTCCAGCACGAGGTCCGAAAGGCGCTCTTCCAAAACATGGGTATAGATCTCGGTCGTGGCGACATCGGCGTGGCCGAGCATGGTCTGGATCGCTCGCAGATCGGCGCCATTGGCCAGCAGATGCGTGGCGAAGGCGTGGCGCAGGGTGTGGGGCGTGACTTTCTCGGGCGGCACGCCGCCGGTGACGGCGAATTCCTTGATCAGCAGATAGAAGCGATGCCGCGTCAGATGGCCCATCGCCCCGCGTGAGGGGAAGAGATGCCGCGCGGGCGGTTTGCCCTTGGCCTGGGCCGCTTCATCCGCCTTGTCGCGCGCCACGAGCCAAGCCGCCAGCGCGTCGCGGGCAGGCTCTGACAGGGGCACCAGCCGCTCGCGGCCGCCCTTGCCCGAGATCAGCAGCAGCCGCGGATCGCCCCGCGCGGCGCTGACCGGCAGGCTGACCAGCTCGCTGACCCGCATGCCGGTGGCATAGAGCAGCTCCATCAGGCAGGTGTTGCGCAGTTGATCGGCCAGCGATCGGCCAGAGTTGCGCGCGGCATCGAGCAGCCGGTCGACCTCTTCCTCGGACAGGATCTTGGGCAGGCGTTTGTCCTGCCCCGGTCCGGCGATCTGCACCGCCGGGTTGTCTTCGCGCAGCCCTTCCTCAAAGGCGAAACGGTAGAGTTGTTTGATCGCCGAGAGCCGCCGCGCGCGGGTGGACTTGGCCAGCCCCTGCGCATCGCAATAGACAAGGTAATCTTCGACCTCACCGCGGCTGGCGGTCAGGAAATCATGGTTGCGCTGCGCTAGAAAGGAATCGAAATCCTTCAGATCGCGGCCATAGGCCAGCTGCGTGTTGGTGGCGGCACCCTGTTCGGCGGCGGCGGCCTCCAGAAAGCTGGAGATCCAATGAAAGGTCGGGGTCTGGGACATCATCATTGCTGGAGCAATACAATCTGCAAGGCGGCACGTCGGGCGGTGTCTTCCAACCCGAGGGCGCGCAGGGTGGCTAGGGCGTCGCGGAGCGCCGATGTGTCACCACTCGCCCCGTCATGCAAGAGCGACAATAGGCGCAAAATCGCCATGCCCAATTCCTTGTCCCGCGCCAGCGCCATCAGGTCGGCCCGGGGGGCGGGATTGGAAAAGGCGTCATGCACCGCCGCGGCCAATGGCGCATCGGGCGCGGGGCCATTGGGCGCATCGCCCACCGCCACGGCGCGCAGCAATTCGTCCTCGGGGGACTTGCCGATCACCCGCGCCGCGGCGGCTTCGTAGTCGGGCGACAGCAGGGCCACATCCCGCGCCAGACGCGCAGTTTGGCCCGCCAGTGGAATGGTCGAGAGCGGTTCGGCAAAGAGCGCGGCAAAGGCCACTTCGAGAGAGGCTTCCCGCATCGCCTCCCACGCGGGCGGCAGGGTCTTGGCCACCGCTTCGGCGCTGCTGGTGCGCAGGGCCGTCTCAAACCGTTGCAACGCCGCGACCCGGTCCCAGACCCCGCCAGAGGCGGCGGGCTGACGGTCGGTGTAAAGGCCCAGCAGCAGGTTGTCGGGCAGGGCGCCCGCGCGGGTCAGCCGCTCGGCGGCCTCAAGCTGGGCCTTCCATCCGGCGATGTCGCGCAGATCGGCCACCGCATAGGCGCGCGGCAGGATGTTGGAGGGCAAGGGCTCGCCAATGGTCTCAAACAGGCGGAAGGTCATCGGGTCCATCTGACGCGGCACGCGCAGGGGTTCGGCCCCTTCGTAGAAATCCGGGTTCAAGAAACGGTCGAAGAGTTCGAGCTGCGCCTCGGGCAGCAGGCCGAGCGCTTGGGCCGAGCCAAAGGTCAGGGCTGCGTTCTCCCAATTGCCGGCGCGGGCGTTGCAGAAAATCCGGGTGCCATAGTCGCGGGTCAGATGCGGCGATTTCATCAGCCGCTCGCAGACGCGATGCTCGGTCCCGGTGAGCAGGGAAAGCTGCATCCACAGGTCGAAATGCGCGGTCGAGGTGGTCACCCCGGCCTGTTCGATCAGCGACAGCGCCGGGTCGAGAGCGCCAAGCTCCATCAGCTTTTCGCCCCGCGCCAGCGCCAAAAGATCGCCGTTGCGCGCCTCGCCCTGCGGGGCCTGTGCCTCGGCCAGAAGCACGGTGTAGAGCAGGGCCTGAGCGGCGGGCAGATGCAGGTCCGGCAAGTCGCGGATGCGGTCGATCAGGGCGGTCGTGTCGCTGGCCAGCCAGATGTCCCCGCGCAGCCCGGTGACCGAGCCGGGCACGAGCCCGATGCGGCGCGGCGCGCCATCGCCCAAGGGCGTGACCTGCACGGGCGGCGGCAGCGCACTGTTGGCCACGGGCGGTTCCGGCACCCGGCCCGGGTTGGGCGGGCGTTTGGGCCGGTTTTCGGGCGGCGACTGCGCGCCCAGCCAGTCGATCACCGAAAGCGGCTGATCATTGGCCGGGGGGGTCTTTTCCTGCTTTTCAGAGGCTTGCCGCGATTCGTGGCCCAGATTGCGGTCTTCTTCAGATTCGGCCAACAGGGCCGTGGCGCTGACCGAGCAAATCAACGCAGCACAAAGGGCCCATTTGCCTTTGGACAGGGCGTTTAACACGCCGCTCAATCCGCAGTCAGCGTGACAGGCTGGCGCGTCTCAATTTGTTCGGGCGAAAAATCCACGCCAAAGAAAGGCCCGACATAGGCATAGCCCACAAGACCGATGAAGCCGACAATCAATAGAAATATCAAAAGCTTGAAAAGTTTACCCATGATTTATGCCTGCCCGGAATTCTGCTATTTTGCCAAACTATATATGGCCTTTTCGGCAAGATCACGTCATTCAGAGAAAAATGAGCGGAATTAAGCACAGCATGACCGATGGCGAAGAAACGCCGCCCCGCTACCGTCTGAACAAGACGGTGGCGCTGGTTGGCATGATGGGCGCGGGCAAGACGGCGGTGGGGCGTGCGGTCTCGGCCAAACTGGGCGCGCCTTTTCTGGACAGCGATGCGGAAATCGAAGCGGCGGCCAATCTCAGCGTGCCGGAGATTTTCACCCGCGACGGGGAGCCCTTCTTTCGCAAACGCGAAACCGAGGTGATCGCGCGGCTTTTGGCCGAGGAGCGCTGCATCCTGTCGACCGGCGGCGGCGCCTTTCTGGCCGAGGTGAACCGCGACAATATCGCGGCTTACGGCGTGGCGCTCTGGCTCGATGCGGATTTGGAGCTTCTGTGGAACCGGGTGCGCTACAAAGACAGCCGTCCGCTGCTGCGCACGTCTGATCCCAAGGCCACGTTGGCGGCGCTTTATCGCGACCGGGTGCCGCTTTACCGGCTGGCGGATCTTTCGGTGCGCTGCGATCCGCGCCTGTCGATCGACGCCATGGCCAACCGGGTGATCGACAAGCTGCTGACAAGGCCCGATGTTTTGGAGAGAGTGGATGCGTGAGGTGGTTTCCGTCGCCCTGCCGGGGCGGGAGTATGACGTGGTCATCGGGCCGGGCTTGCTGGCGGATGCCGGCGCGCTGATCGCACCGCTGCTGCGGCGCAAGCGGGTGGCCGTCATCACCGAAAGCCGCGTCGCCGCATTGCATTTAGACGCGCTGCGGGAGGGATTGGCGGCCGAGGGCATCGCGATGTCAGCGCTGGAACTCGCCCCCGGCGAGGGGACGAAGGATTGGGCGAATCTTCAGCGCTGCGTGGACTGGCTGCTTGATGAGCAGGTGGAGCGCGGCGATATCGTCGTGGCCTTTGGCGGCGGGGTGATCGGTGATCTGGTGGGCTTTGCCGCCGCCGTGCTGCGGCGCGGGGTGCGTTTTGTGCAGATCCCCACCTCTCTTCTGGCGCAAGTCGACAGTTCGGTCGGCGGCAAGACCGGGATCAACGCGCGCCAAGGCAAGAACCTGATCGGCGCCTTCCACCAGCCCAGCCTCGTGCTGGCGGATACCGAGGTGTTGGGCACCATGTCCGACCGGGATTTCCTTGCCGGTTATGGTGAGGTGGTGAAATACGGGCTGCTTGGCGACGCGGCGTTCTTTGATTGGCTTGAGGGGCAGGGTCCAGCCCTTGCGGCAGGCGATATGGCCGCCCGGATCGAAGCGGTGCGTCGGTCGGTTCAGATGAAGGCCGATATCGTGGCGCGGGACGAGACAGAGCAGGGCGACCGTGCGCTGTTGAACCTTGGCCATACTTTCGGCCATGCGCTCGAGGCGGCGACGGGCTATTCCGACCGGCTGCTGCACGGCGAAGGCGTGGCAATTGGCTGTGCGCTGGCCTTTGAGCTTTCCGCCCGGCTGGCGCTTTGCCCGCAGGAAGACCCGAGCCGTCTGCGCGCCCATTTGGTCCAGATGGGGATGAAGACCGACCTGCGCGACATTCCCGGTGACCTGCCCGAGGCCGAGGAACTGCTGCGGCTGATGGGGCAGGACAAGAAGGTCGTCGATGGCCGTTTGCGCTTCGTTCTGGCGCGCGGCATCGGGCAGGCTTTTGCCGGGGCCGAGGTGGAGAACGCCGAGGTGCTTGGGCTGCTGCGGGATGCGCTCGGCTGAAGCCCCACGGCTACGGCTTCGCGTAAAGGGCCATCGCCTGCAGTTAAAATTCGGGCTAGGTAATTTTCGGATCAGTTGGCCTGAGACGTGTCTCTGCGCGAGGCGGCTGTCTAGCCGAGGGCCATCGCCTGCCCGCGGGTCGGCGATGGCCCGGCGCCTTCGGCTTGATTCCGGGCTGGGTGGTAATCTTGAGCCGTCGCTCAAGGCGGGCAGGGCGC
>NZ_JBIFFJ010000079.1:0-1294 GCF_043556915.1 Sulfitobacter sp. 1A15299
TGTCCCAGGGAGAGGTGTAACTTCTGGTAGCGCTTTTGGTGGCGTCCGCGCCCTTCATGAGGCGCCGTAGGACGTCATCAAAGGCGCGGTGGTCATCGGTGAATTTTCGGTAAGGTCGGGTTGCGAACATCAACCTGAACCGAAGGAAGACCCCGATGACCAAACCTATGATGGACCTGAAAGAGCTTGTCGAGAAGAGCGCGGATGCCGATCTTCTTCGAGATATGATCGGTTTTGCCGCCGAAAGGCTGATGGAACTGGAGGTCGGCGCAAAAACCGGGGCCGACTATCATCAGAAGACGTCGGAGCGGAAGGCGCAGAGAAACGGCTACCGCGAACGCGATTGGCAGACGCGAGCCGGGAACGTGGAACTGCGGATTCCCAAGCTGCGCACCGGCAGCTATTTTCCTTCTTTCCTGGAGCCGCGGCGGGCGACAGAGAAGGCGTTGAGCGCGGTTATTCAAGAAGCTTATGTCCATGGCGTCTCAACCCGTTCTATGGACGATCTCGTCCAGGCGATGGGTGGGACCGGCATCTCGAAGAGCCAGGTTAGCCGCCTGTGCGAGGAGATCGACGAGCGGGTCGATGCCTTCCTTACCCGTCCAATTGACGGCGAATGGCCCTACCTTTGGATCGATGCGACTTATCTCAAGGTCCGCCAGGGCGGGCGTATCGTCTCCGTTGCCGTCACCATCGCCGTCGGCGTCAATACAGACGGCCGCAGAGAGGTGCTGGGCATGTCCATCGGCCCGTCCGAGGCCGAAACCTTCTGGACGGAGTTTCTGCGCGATCTGGTGCGGCGCGGGCTATGTGGTGTGAAGCTGGTCATCAGTGATGCCCATGAAGGCATCAAGGCCTCAGTCGCACGCGTGCTGAACACGAGCTGGCAGCGTTGTCGGGTGCATTTCCAGAGGAACGCTCTTGCGCATGCAGGCAAGAGCAGCCGACGCGTCGTCTCCGCCTTTATCGCAACCGCTTTTGCACAGCCAGACCATACGGCGGCGAAAGTCCAATGGCGCAACGTCGCCGACCAGATGCGGTCCAAGCTGCCCAGGCTCTCTGGGCTGATGGATGATGCCGAGGAAGACGTGCTCGCCTACATGACCTTTCCCCAACAGCATCGGACGAAGTTGCATTCGACGAATCCGATTGAACGTTTGAACGGCGAGATCAAGCGCAGGACAGACGTCGTCGGGATCTTTCCAAATGAGGCTGCCATACGTCGCCTCGTCGGCGCCATCCTCATGGAGCAGACCGAAGAATGGACTGTGCAGCGTGCGCGATACATGACGCT
>NZ_JBIFFJ010000080.1:0-1269 GCF_043556915.1 Sulfitobacter sp. 1A15299
AATCCTGCGACCGCACCCGGAACACCTGGCTGGTCGCCAAATCGTCGTATTCATCTAGAAAACAGGCCCCGTCATGCGGCGCAATCATCCCCTCCGACAGGTAACAACGGTATCTGAACGGACTCTGTTGCGCAAATCAGCTGACGGACGGTTCTCCCCTTTCCCCAGACGGATTTATCCCACGGCTTTCGTGACGGGGATGCCAAGGGCGGTGTAACCGTTCAGGATCGCAACGCGCACCTGAACCTCAGCGACTTGGCGGTCAAAGTCGCGCGCCATCAGCCGCTGGCCCAGCAGTTTCATGCAATGCATCTTCGTCTCGACGCGGCTCCGGCGGTGGTATCCGCTCCAGTTTCGCCAGAGTGCCCGGCCCAGATATCTTGATGCGCGCAGTGCGTCGTTCCTGGCGATGGCACCGGCGGTGGTTGGCTTCCATAGCTGGGCGCCTCGGACGTGGCGGTATCACCGCAGCCGCACCGCGCTCGGCGATGGCGTTATGACATCGGCGCGTGTCGTATGCACCGTCCGCGGTCACACTGCCAATCTCCTGATCGTGCGGGATCTGGTTGAGGAGATTAGGTAGCATCGGTGCATCCCCGGTGTTGCTGCCCGTGATCTCGACTGCTCTGATTTCCAGCGTTTGTTCATCAATGCCGATGTGGATCTTGCGCCAGACGCGCCGTTTGGGGCCGCCGTGCTTGCGCGCGTTCCATTCGCCTTCACCCTCGACCTTGATCCCTGTGCTGTCCACTGCCCGGCAGTGGTTTGTCTTCAAACCATGAGAGGGGATCAGCAGGTGCAGCGGGCCCTTCGCGCCTCGATATGGAATGTTGACCGCAAGTGTCTTTTGGCGTCGGCAGATGGTGCTGAAGTTAGGCACATCCCAATCGAGTCCCGTCAACCGCAGGAGGCTTCCCACAAACCCAGTCGTCTGGCGAAGCGCCATCCCGAACAGGACTTTCATCGTGAGGCACGTCTGGATCGCGGCGTCGCTGAACGTCTGCGATCTGCCCCTCTTGCCGGAGGGTTTGGCATCCCAGTCCATCTCGGGGTCGAACCAGATCGTCAGTGACCCGCGGCGCTTCAAAGCCTCATTGTAGGCAGCCCAGTTCGTGGTCTTGTAGGTAGGTGATGTCGGTTTGCTCATGCAGGGAGGCTACCACACTGGATTCACGACATGAATCCCTCACCCGCTTTGTGCAACAGAGTCGCGGCAAACCCTCAGCGGCGAGACCATGTCCACCATTGGTCCGAGGACAATGGTCGAGC
>NZ_JBIFFJ010000015.1:0-61882 GCF_043556915.1 Sulfitobacter sp. 1A15299
TCCATTCAAACCTCCCTTTTGGAAGGTTGAATCAAACCTCAGGTGATTTGAAAATCCTCAATGTCCACAGGCCCTAGAACAATCCCTCCACATCGCCATCGGCATTGAGCTTGATTGCCTCGGCTGAAGGCACCCGCGGCAGGCCCGGCATGGTCATGATTTCACCGCAGATGACGACGACGAAACCCGCCCCCGCCGAGAGACGCACCTCGCGGATGGGGACGCTGAAACCCGTGGGCGCGCCGCGCAGGTCGGGATCGGTCGAGAAACTGTACTGGGTCTTGGCCATGCAGACCGGCAGATTGCCGTAGCCCTGCGCCTCCCAATCCTTCAACTGGTTGCGCACCTTTTGGTCGGCCAGCACCTCATCGGCGCGGTAGACGCGTTTGGCGATGGTCTCGATCTTTTCGAACAGCGGCATCTCGTCGGCGTAGAGCGGGGCGAAATTCGCGTGGTCGCCATCGGCGATCTCGGCGACGCGGGTGGCCAGATCGGCGGAGCCTTCCGAGCCCAGCTCCCAGTGGCGCGACAGGATCGCCTCGGCCCCTTGGGCCGCGACATAGTCTTTCACAGCCGCCACTTCGGCGTCGGTATCGGTGACGAAATGGTTGACCGCCACCACCACGGGCACGCCAAAGGATTTTACGTTTTCGATGTGGCGGCCAAGGTTGGCGCAGCCCTTTTGCACGGCCTCGACATTCTCGGTCCCGAGATCGGCTTTCGCCACGCCGCCGTTCATCTTCATCGCGCGCACGGTGGCGACGACGACCACCACCGAAGGCGCGAGCCCTGCCTTGCGGCATTTGATGTTCATGAATTTTTCGGCCCCGAGATCGGCGCCAAAGCCCGCCTCTGTCACCACATAATCCGCCAGTTTCAGCGCTGTGGTCGTGGCGATGACCGAGTTGCAGCCGTGGGCGATATTGGCGAAAGGCCCGCCGTGCACGAAGGCGGGGTTGTTCTCCAACGTCTGGACGAGGTTCGGCTGCATCGCGTCCTTCAGGAGTACCGTCATCGCCCCATCCGCCTTGATGTCGCGGGCATAGACCGGGCTGCGGTCGCGGCGATAAGCGACGATCATCGCGCCAAGGCGCTCTTGCAGATCGGTGAGGTTCTTGGCCAGACAGAGGATCGCCATGACCTCGGAAGCGACGGTGATGTCGAAACCCGTCTCGCGCGGGAAACCGTTGGGCACACCACCCAAGGAGGCGGTGATCTGGCGCAGAGCGCGGTCGTTCATGTCGACCACCCGGCGCCATGTGACCCGGCGGGTGTCGATCTCTAACTCATTGCCCCAATAGATATGGTTGTCGATCATCGCCGCCAGCAGGTTGTGGGCGCTGGTGATGGCATGGAAGTCGCCGGTGAAATGCAGGTTCATCTCTTCCATCGGCACCACCTGCGCATAGCCGCCGCCCGCGGCCCCGCCCTTCATCCCAAAGTTCGGCCCGAGCGAGGCTTCGCGGATGCAGACCGCCGCCTTTTTGCCGATCCGGTTCAGCCCGTCGCCGAGCCCCACGGTGGTGGTGGTCTTGCCCTCCCCCGCCGGGGTTGGGTTGATCGCGGTGACGAGGATCAGCTTGCCATTCGCACGATCCTGCACAGAGTCGATAAAGGATTGGCTCACCTTCGCCTTGTCATGGCCATAGGGCAGCAGATCGTCGCTTGAGATGCCCAGCTTCGCGCCGATCTCTTGGATAGGGCGTTTCGCCGCTTCGCGGGCGATTTGAATGTCGGTTTTAAAAGCCATGAGAATCCCCTGTTGCCGTTGGTGGCGATCTTTATTCTTTAGCCATAGCGCGACAAGCCCCCGCCGGGGGGCCGTATTTCCGACACTCAAAGTTCGCGAAACGGCGCGCGCTTAGGCCAGATGCGGCCAGACCGGTTGGTTCGGCACGAAAAGCCGCAACACATCCCCGAGGTTCAACGGTCCCTCCCGCTCGACCCATGCGGTCACGCCGCGTTTGCCTTGGGCGGCGGTTTTGAAGGTTTTGCCATGGCCCGGGGCCTCCACCTCAATCTCACGGGCCGGGAGGTTGCAGGGGCCGTTCTCGATATCCACGACCAAGGTGGTGCCATGCGCGTTTTGCAGCCGCGACCCCGGCGGGACAAGGGTGAAATCCGGGATCCCTTCAAGGATGATCGAAGCGCCCAGCAGGGTCGGGTCGAGCGTGGGCAGGTCGATGGCGGCGGCGATCTCGGTCATCTCTTCGGCGGAGAGGATGGAGAGCTGGCGGGTGTTGCGTATCTCTGTGCCCTTGGCATGCAGGTTGCGCACGCGCACGCAGGCCGGACGGGTCAGCCCTGCGTGAAAATCACCTTCGAAGCCCGCATATGTCGCAAAAGCCTGCTCCACCGCGACCGAGCGGATGTTTTCGCGGTTCTGAGGGACCATGCCCAGCCAAGTGATCCGGGCGGTATGGTCTGTCTTGCGCAGTTCGGGCATGGGGCATCCTTTGACGTGGTTTGCTGTGGCATCCTATGCCTATTGCCGGACCAGATGCACCTTGAAACCGCCCCCGCTTAGTGAGGCTTTGGCAAGGGTGCCCGCCGTGTAGACAAGCGACATCCCGAAGGATTTGAGATAGAAGGGCGAGACATAGCCCGGCCCCATGACGACACGGTAGGACATATCGCAGACCACCGAAGCCCCCTCCTCCCGGCTGCTTTGCGTCGCAATCTGCACCACGCGGCGCCCATCGTAAAGCGACAGCGGCGCGGGGCAGCTTTTGCCGGTAGCGAGCGCGGCGAAAACCTCGGGCGGGAAGAGGACACCGGCAGGCACCGCGCCGGCCTTCGACATTTCCGTCATTTCCGACGCCGGGGTGATCTTGACCGAGGTGACCTGCCCCCCGGCCCGATCAATCGCAATATCGCGCGTCTCGCTCCCCCGGTTGGATCCAAGGTAGCTGACCGCGGTTCCACTCGACTGGGTGGCCGCCTTGAAGCTGCCGTTCTTGATGCCGAAAGGCGCGTTGTCGAGCGACAGCAGGAAGGCCGCGTTCCGGCTTTGCCCGTTGAACTGCAAAGTCCCCAGCTGCCGCCCGCCTAAGGCGACCACATAGGTCTGCGGATCGGCCCAGACAGGTCCGGCGTTGAGGGCGAGGAGAAGGGCGAAGGCAGAAAGGATGCGTCGCATAAGACCCGGCTTGTTCAAGAATTCGGTCCCTGTCTAACGCGATGGCGGCTCTGAGGCGATAGTAGAGTTCCCGCCCCGACCGGCGGGAGTGCCGAAACGAAAAGACCCCGCCGAAGCGGGGCCTTTCATATGTCGAAGCGCCGGATCAGACCGAAGGTTCAGGCTCCATCCCGCCATCCTTTGGCGGGGCCTTCTTGCCCTTCGCCTTGGGGATCGCGGTGACGCTCGGCGCGCTGCCGGTGTCGGAGTTGTCGTCGTCGGAATCCTCCGCCGGTGGCAGGCCGTCCATGACGCGCTTGATCTCATCGCCGGTCAGGGTCTCATATTCCAGCAGACCTTGGGCCAGACGCTCGAACTCCACCTCTTTTTCGGTGATGATCTTCATCGCGCGGTCATAGCCGTCTTGGATGAACTGCTGCACCTCTTTCTCGACCAGCTCCTTGGTATTGGCCGAGACGGAGAAGCCCGCAGTGTTACCCTGATAGCCCTGCGCGGCTTCGGAATAGTCGATGTTGCCGACCTTATCCGACATGCCCCATTGCAGCACCATCGCACGCGCCAGCGCAGAGGCTTGCTGGATGTCGCCCGCCGGGCCGTTGGAGACCGAGTCCGGCCCGTATTTATGGATCTCCGCCGCCTTGCCTGCCATGGCCATGGCCAGACGCTGGTGGCATTCGTCCTTGAACATGTTCAGGCGGTCGATCTCGGGCAGGCTCATCACCATGCCAAGCGCGCCGCCGCGCGGGATGATCGTGGCCTTGTAGACCGGGTCGCATTTGGGCAGCGTCATGCCCACGAGGGCATGGCCAGCCTCATGATAGGCGGTCATCTCCTTTTGCTCGGCGGTCATCACCATCGAGCGGCGCTCAGGCCCCATCATCACCTTGTCCTTGGCCTGCTCGAAGTCGACCATGGTGACGAAGCGGCGCCCGACGCGGGCGGCCATCAGCGCGGCCTCATTCACGAGGTTCGCCAAGTCCGCACCCGAGAACCCCGGCGTGCCGCGTGCGATGATGCGCAGGTCCACGTCCGGCCCCAACGGGGTCTTGCGGGCATGGACCGAGAGGATTTTCTCGCGGCCTTTGATGTCGGGGTTCGGCACGGTGACCTGACGGTCGAAACGGCCCGGACGCAGCAGCGCGGGGTCGAGCACGTCGCGGCGGTTGGTCGCGGCGAGGATGATGACACCCTCGTTGCTCTCAAAACCGTCCATCTCGACCAGAAGCTGGTTCAGGGTCTGCTCACGCTCATCATTGCCGCCGCCATAGCCCGCGCCACGGTGGCGACCCACGGCGTCGATCTCGTCAATGAAGACGATGCAGGGCGCGTTTTTCTTGGCCTGTTCGAACATGTCGCGCACGCGGCTGGCACCCACGCCGACGAACATCTCGACAAAATCGGAGCCCGAGATAGTGAAGAAGGGCACGCCCGCCTCACCCGCAATTGCGCGGGCCAGCAGGGTCTTACCGGTGCCCGGAGGGCCCACCAGCAGCGCGCCTTTGGGGATCTTGCCACCGAGGCGCGAGAACTTCTGCGGATTGCGCAGGAATTCGACGATCTCTTCCAACTCTTCCTTGGCCTCGTCGATGCCCGCCACGTCGTCAAAGGTCACCCGGCCATGCTTTTCGGTCAGCATCTTGGCCTTGGATTTTCCAAAGCCCATGGCCCCGCCTTTGCCGCCGCCCTGCATGCGGTTCATGAAGTAAATCCACACGCCGATCAGCAGCGCGATGGGCAGAAGCGACATCAAGAAGGTCTGGAAACCGGACTGTTGCTGGGGGCGCGCTTTGACGGGGATGTCGTTGTCGATCAGAAGCTGGGTCAGCTCCGCATCGCCGGGTTTGATCGTCAGGTAGTCGGCACCATCCGCTTGGCGGAATCGCACCTGCTCGCCATCCAACGTCACATTACGGACATCACCATCCTGTACGGAGGTGACAAATTCGGAATAGCTGACTTCGTTGTTTTGAAGCGACCCGCTGGACCCGCTGAACAGGTTGAACAGCGCCAGCACAAGCAACATCAGGACAACCCAGAAGGCGAGGTTACGAACATTTCCCAAGGGAATTCTCCTAAATTCACATGGCCGCAGGCAAGTCCCGCAACCCAAGGGGCGCCCGTTCGGGCAACCACCATACTAAGATAGACATGATGCGCTCATGTTCAATGCGATAATGGCGCGGTTTTGTTCCATTCCGCCCCGCTTTCGCGCCGGACATGCCATTTCTGATCCAGCCCGGCAAGGGGCGCGGCAAGCAGCCGCGGGCCTTGCCAGATGGCCGGGGTCGACAGCAAGGCGGCACGGGGTCGCCCAAGGCTGCGCCAATCGGGGCATTGGGCCAGCCCCTCGGGGCCAAGCGCGCGCAATTCGGCCTCGGGCGGCAGCCCTTCGGGGGGAATCGCACGCCAGCGCCCGTCCCAAAGCTGATCCGCAGGCACGCGCAGATCGCGCACCGCGTTATACTCGCGAAAGACCCAGATTTCACCGCGCCGGCGCAGCGCCTGACAGCCCGCCAGCGTGGCCGCCTGCCCTTCCGCCAGCCCCGCGATCAGGGCGGCGACGGGGCCGCGGCGCGGGGGGTAGGCACCGCCGTTGATCTGCCCAAGTGCCCGAAGCATCAGGCGGCGGCGGGTCTCTTCCGGCTCGGCGAAAAAGGCATCGGCTTGCATCACCTGCGCCCCCGCTTCGATACGCAGAATATCGCCCGCGGCGCAGTCGGTTTGCGCCTCCAACGCCGCCCGGGCCATGGCCATGTTGCGCGCGACTTCGGCCAAGGTTTCCACATCAATGCCAAGTGGCGCGAGGGCATCGAGGCTTTGGCGGGTTTTGATCCGGGCATAGCGCGGGTCATCGTTGCTGGGGTCTTCGACCCAGTGAAGCCCCGCCCGTCGCAAATGATCGCGCAGCGCCGCACGCCGGGCGAAAAGCAGCGGGCGCAGCCATGTGACACCGAACCTTTCGCTGCGGAGCGCCATCGCTGCAAGCCCATCGACCCCCGACCGCCGCGCCAAGCGCATCAGCACCGTCTCGGCCTGATCGTCCGCCGTATGGCCAAGGGCCACGATGGGAAGCGCGCGCCGCGTGGCCCAATCGGCCATCAGGCGATAGCGCGCCTCCCGCGCGGCGTTTTGAAGATTGCCCTGCCCGTCCCAATCGCGCCAATGCAGAGTTTCATGGGCCAGCCCCAGTCGGGCGGCATGGCGCGCGACCATGGCGGCCTCTTCCGCCGCTTCCGGGCGCAGCCCATGGTCGACGGTCACGGCCTCAAGATGACTACCGGTTGCCACCGCCATCCCATGCAGAAGCGACAGCAAGGCCATGGAATCGCCCCCGCCAGAGACGGCGACGCCAAGGCGGGGCGGCAGCGCGCCGCCCAAGCCCGACAGCAGCCCCTCGGTCAGCGCTGCATCAGCCGTTGCGGCGGGTGCAGTCATCCGCGGTCAGGAACAACCCAGCGTCTGGCGCTGCGCCTCGGCTTGGCTGACCTGCGGGGCGCTCGGGAAGCGCACGGCGACTTCAGCGAGGGTCACGCAGGCTTCTTGGGTCTGCTCCAACACGCCAAGGGCGCGGCCCAATTCGAAGAGCGACCGCGGGGCCACCGGCCCTTCGGGGTCGGTGCTGAAGGCCGCCAGATAGGCGCGCGCCGCTTCGCGGTTATCGCCCAGACCGGTCAGAGCTTCGCCCCGGCGCATCTCGGCCTCGGCGGCTAGCGGACCGCCGGGATAGGTCGTATTGAAGGACGCAAAGAGATCGGCGGCGCTGCGAAAGTCACCCGATGCGAGCGCCTCCTGCGCCCGCTCGAAATCGGCCTTCTCGCTGACCGCCAGCTCTGCTTCGTTGATCGGGGTGATGATGCCGCCAGATGTACCTGCGCCACCGCTGCCGGGGGTCACTTCGACCACCTCACGACCCGCTTCGGGGGCGGGGGCCGCCACGGCGGGCGCCGCCCCGCCGCCGAGGGTCGACGTCTCACCCAAAGCGCCCAGATCGCCGCCTTCAAGCTCGACCAGACGGTACTCCAGATCGCCAATCCGGTTGGTGCCATCAGCGACGATCCGGTTGATGCGGTTCTCCATTTCCTCGGTCTTGGAGGTGAGGCGCTGCAACTCGCTCTCCATGGTGCTGACCCGCTCCAACACAGAGTTGCCGCCGGTCTCGACCGAGGCGCCGCCGGTGGTCGACAGTTCGCGGCGCAGCTTTTGCACCTCGACGTTGAGCACGGTCAACTGCTGGCGAATATCCGCCAGCGTTTGATCGTTGTCCTGCGCCATAAGCGCGGCGGGGGCGGTCATCAGCCCCATCACGGCCACGAAAATATATCGCTTCAGCACATCGGCCTCCTTGGATTGGTCATTGCTTGGGCTGTTGCCGCGATCAGCTTGTCAGCGCGCCGCCGGCCAGCACGGTCACCGCGCGGCGGTTCTTGGCATAGCACGCCTCGGCCGAGCAGATTTCGATCGGGCGTTCCTTGCCGTAGCTGATGGTCTTGAGCCGCGAGGCTGCGATCCCGCGCGAGATCATATATTCACGCACCGCATTGGCGCGGCGCCCCCCAAGGGCGATGTTGTATTCGCGGGTGCCCTGCTCATCGGCGTGGCCTTCGATCACGGCTTGGTAGTCGGAATTGGCCTGCAGCCATGCAACCTGCCCGTCAAGGGTGGCGCGGCCTTCGTCGGTCAGGGTGGATTGGTCGACCAAGAACAGCACCCGGTCGCCCACGGCCTGCTGGAAATAGGCGGTGGAGGTCGGGTCATTCGCGCTGCCCGGCACCACGCCGGCGTTGACCCCGGCCCCTGCATTTGCCCCGCCCATGCCATCGGCACCGAAGCGGTCAGGGTTGGTACAGGCCGACACGGCCAATGCGGAAATCAAAAGCGTGCTGGTCAGAATGCGTTTCATGGGGTCTGCCTTCTATGTGGTGGCGTTATCGTTGCTGGTATTAACACAGGCGCGGGATCATTGGAATTGCCCGCACCTGTGGATGATATGAGTAAGGCGTCAGTTTTGCAGCGGTGACCACGAGGGGTCAGAGCCGCCTTCGGGCGTGCGCACGGGCTTGAGGTTGCGCCCCGAAATATCGACGGAGTAAAGCGAGGAGGATCCGCCCGCCCCTTGGGTTTCGCGGGCGAACATGATGACCCGCCCGTTCGGTGCCCAAGTCGGCCCCTCATCGAGGAAAGAGGCGGTCAGCAAACGCTCTTCGGACCCATCGAGGCGCATCACGCCGATGTGGAAGCGGCCCTTGTTCTGCTTGGTAAAGGCCACCAAATCCCCGCGCGGCGACCAGACGGGTGTGCCGTAACGCCCCTCACCAAAGGAAATCCGCGTCGCCTCGCCCCCGGTGGCGGGCATGACATAAAGCTGCGGGCTGCCGGAACGGTCACTTTCAAAAACGATCTTGCTGCCATCGGGCGAGAAGCTCGGCGCCGTCTCGATCGCGGGGGTGTTGGTCAGGCGCACCGACTGGCCGCTGTTAATGTCCATCGAGTAGATATCCGTGTTGCCGCCTTGGCTCAGCGAATAGACCACCGTCTGACCGCTGGGCGAGAAACGTGGGGCAAAGGCCATGGAGCCTTCGGCGCTTTGCAGCCCGCGGCGCTGGACGGTGCCGATATCCAGAACATAGATGCGCGGGAAACCGCTTTCATAGCTGGTGTAGAGCACACGGTCTCCGCTCGGCGAGAAGCGCGGCGCCAGCACGATGGAGCCGGATTCGGTGAGGTATTTCAGGTTTGCCCCGTCATAGTCCATCACGGCCAGACGTTTCTGGCGGTTGTCCTTCGGCCCGGTCTCGGAGACGAAAACCACGCGGCTGTCGAAATAGCCGCCCTCGCCGGTGATCCGGCTGTAAACCGCATCGGCCACCTTATGCGCCATGCGGCGCCAACCATCGACAGTGCCGCTGAATTGCAGACCGCCCTGCCCGCTGGCATCCAGCAGTTCCTCGCCCGAGAAAACGTCATAGACGCGGAACTTTACGTTCACGCTGCTGCCGGTGACATTGACCGCCCCGGTGATCAGCGCCTGCGCGTTGATCGCCTTCCAGTCGGCATATTCCACCGGCGCATTGAAGTCGCTCACGGTAGAGATATAGGCGCTGGCCGGAATTTCGCGGAACAGGCCAGTGCCGGTCAGATCGTCCGAGACGACGCGGGCGATGTCTGTCGCCAACTGGCCCGCCTCACCGCTTTCGGGCTGGAAGCTGGGGACGGCAAAGGGCAAGGGTTCGATGGTCGGGTCGTCAATCACGATGCGCAACGGCTCGGCGCGCGCGGTGTCCGGGGCCGCCGCAAAGACGGTCGCGGCCCCCAGTGCCAGAAGTCCCAGAAGTCTCGTCAGCATGTTATCGGCTCCTCATTGGGTCGAATGTCATCTCGATGTCTTGCCATTGGCTGTATTTTTCCTGCGGCAGGTCATAGCCACGACCGCCGCAACGGATGACCGCACGTTTCGCGGCTTCAAAGGCTTGCCGCGCGGCGGTGTCGCTGCCGCCGCTGGCACTCAGCAAGCGGATCGAACTGGCCACTGGCGTGCCGTCCTGATTCATCTGCATGCCGACCACGACCGTGGTGCGGGCCGCCTCTGTCGACAATGCGCCGATGTTCCAACAGGCCGAGACCGCCACCCGCAGGCTTTCACGCTCACCAGACGAAAGCGGCGGGCCACTGGGTGCGGGGGCTTCGGCTTCGGGCTGGCCCAGAACCTCGCTCAGCGCGTCGGCGATAGCATCATCGGTCGAACTGGATGTCGCCGGTTCCTCGACAGGTTCGGGCGCGGGTTTGGGGTCCGGCCGCGCGGTCTCGGCAGGTGTTTCTTCGGGCGCCTCGGCCACCTCGACGGGCGGTGGCGGGGACGGACGGCGACCGGGCGGGCGTGCCGAGGCCGCCGGGGCCTTGTCGGCTTCGGTCACGATCTCGGTCGTGGTATCCTCGGGCGTCTGCGCCTCTTGCGGCTCTTCCTCGACCACGACTTCGGGCTCGGCCTCTGGCTCCGGCGTCACGGCGGGCTGTTCGTCGAGGTCGGGGCGCGCTTCGGGTTCGGGCGGCGCGACAGGCTCGGGCGCTACACGGGGCGCTTCGCGCGGGCGGGCTTCGGGGGCGATCTCGGGCACCAGCACGGCGGTATCGCCGATGGGCTCGTTCATTTCGGGCGCGGTGTCGTCCACTTCGGTCTGCGGCGGCAATTCCAGCTCGGTCACCTCGGGGGGGAGGTCTTCGGGCGGGGTTTCTGTTTGCACCGGCTCGGGCTGTTCGATCTGCGTGTCCGGCTCGGCGGTGACCTCGGGCGCTTCCTCGCTCGGCGCGGGCAATGCGGGCTGGGCCACCTCGGTGGCCGAGGCTGGCGGCTGCTGGGCCGCGACCAGCGCGTCATATTCCGCCGCCGAGATCACTGAGACCTCGGTCATCTCAACCGGCTCAGGCTCGGAAGTGAAAATGTTTCCGAACAACAGCCAGCCGATAAGACCCAGATGCCCGGCACCTGATATGTAATGCCCGGTATGCACCGCTCAGCCACCCGACGTGTCGCTGCCGTCCAACGCCGGGCCGCCGATGTCGGTCACCAGACCGATGTTGGAAAAGCCTCCCGCGTTGAGCGCGCCCATGACTTCCATGACCTGCGCATAAGACACCTTGCCATCCGCGCGCAGAAACACCCGGTCGCTGGCCCGCTCCGAGGCGATGGCGCGCAGCTTGGTCACCAGTTGATCGCGCGGCGTGTCGGTGGTCTGGATTTGCACCGCCCCTTCGGCAGTGAGGGTGACGGTCAGCGGCTCTTCCTGCTCGGATGGCAGGGCCGTGGCGGCGGTCTTGGGCAGTTCCACCGGCACGCCGACGGTCAAAAGCGGGGCCGCGACCATGAAGATGATCAGCAGCACCAGCATCACGTCCACGAAGGGCGTGACGTTGATCTCGGCCATCGGCTGGGCGCGGCCACGCCGCCGCCCCTTGCCGCCTTGTTTTTTCATGACACCCGCACCCATGGCTTAGCTGTCCAACTGGCGGCTGAGGATGGTCGCGAATTCGTCCGAGAAGGCCTCATAGGTGCCCAAGATCCGGTCACTGTCGGCGCTCAGCTTGTTGTAGAAGACCACCGCCGGGATCGCGGCCAGAAGGCCGATGCCGGTCGCCAAAAGCGCCTCGGCGATGCCCGGGGCCACAACGGCGAGGTTGGTGTTCTGCTGGGCGGCGATCTCAATGAAGGAGTTCATGATCCCGAAGACGGTGCCGAACAGGCCAACGAAAGGCGCGGTGGAGCCCACGGTGGCCAAGACGGGCAGCCCCTTTTGCAGGCGCTCGGCCTCTTTGGCGATGGCCACGTCCATCGACCGGTCGATGCGTGCGGTGGCACCGGGGATGAGCGCGCCATCCTCGCGGTGCGAGCGGCGCCATTCCGACATGCCGGCGGCAAAGATCTTTTCCGACGGCCCATCGGGGTCGGCGCCAATGGTGTCAAAGAGACCGTCCAGCGGCTCACCCGACCAAAAGGCCTGATCGAACTGCGCCGCCTCGGCGCGGGCTTTGCGGTATTGGATGGTTTTCTGGACGATGATCGACCAAGACCAGAAAGAGGCCCCGATCAGCATGATCATTACAAGTTTGACCGTGACCGTCGCCTTCGCGAACAGACCCCACAGGGAGAAATCGATCCCCTGTGCCAATGCCAGCGTCTCTGCTTCCATTTAACTATGCTCTTTTACTGCCGCCCCTTCGGGGCATTCTGCCTCTGGGTTCTATCTCTGGGCCCTATTTTCCGGCCTCTATTTGGAGCAAAGCTAACGGACTGCAACCGGGATTGCTAGAATTATGGTATCAGCGCGCCGGATCGCCGTCCGACAGGCGGAGTTTCGCTGGCAGCCGCGTGGGTTTTCCGCCCGTCGTCATGCAAACGGCGGTCACTTTGGCGCGAAAGATGACCTTGCCATCGCGCAGCACGTCTTGGTCGAACACCCAACGCACCGGCCCTTCGGCCTGATGGGTCGTCTGCACCTCTAGTCGATCGCCAAAGCGCGCGGCGCCGAGATAATCCGCCTCCACCCGCGTCACCACAAAGACCAGCCCCTCGTCGCGCATGGCACGTTGATCAAGGCCGATCTGTTCGACAATGTCCGACCGCGCCCGTTCGATATAGCGCAGGTAGTTGGCGTAATAGACGACGCCCGCCATATCGGTGTCTTCATAGAAGATGCGGACCGGGAAACTATGGCTCATGACGCCACCTGCACCCGTGCGGCAAGGCGCAGCGCGTGGCTGGCATCATTGGCGGCAGGGGGCATCACCGGGTCATAGGCGGCGCGGATCACATCCGCGACCTCAGGACGCAGCACCAGCGCGTCATCGGCCATCGCCAGCGGCGATTGCCCTTGAAAGGCATCCTCGGACCACAGCAGAATGACCTGCACCGCTTGGCTCAGCGCCAGCACCTGCGCGGACATGTCTTGCAGGCTCTCGTCCATGCGCAGGAAGACGAAGGCCGCCTTGATCGCGCCGGTCTCGTCAAAGCGGAAAAAACGGTACTGGTTCGCGCCTGCCGTCTGCAAGCGGTCGACCTGCGCCGCGAGGTCGGGGACCAGCCCCTCCATCCCCGGCACGTCGAGCAGCTCCGCCCAATCGGCGAAGAAGAACATCATCAGGTTGCTGCCCAATTCGGGGTCGGTTTCGGCCATGTCGTGACCGGCGAGCTTGGCCACCGCTTCGAGTGCGCCCTTCACGACCGGCAACGCCTCTTCCTCGATCCCAAAGGCCACGGGGGCGATGGGGCGGCCCCAGCGGGCAAAGGCGAACTGCCCGTCGCGGCGGGTGAATAGGGTCTCGATCTGCTCTGCGGTCATCGTCATCTGGTCTACCTTCGCTTCGAAGCGTCAGCCAAAAAGGTCGCTCTGCCCCTTTGGCGCGGCCATGCCAAGGTGTGTCCACGCCTTGGCCGCCAACATTCTGCCGCGCGGGGTACGCTGGATCAGCCCTTGCTGCAACAGGAAGGGCTCAATGACTTCCTCCAGCGCATCGCGGCTTTCGGAAAGCGCGGCCGAGAGCGTTTCGATCCCCACCGGGCCGCCCTGATAGTTCTCTGCCATCAACCGCAGGTAGCGCCGGTCCGCCCCGTCAAGGCCGAGGTGATCGACACCGAGCCGCGTCAGCGCCATGTCGGCCAACGCGCGCGTCACCCGGCCATCGCCTTCGACCACCGCGAAATCCACCACCCGCCGCAATAGCCGCCCGGCGATCCGCGGCGTGCCCCGGGCGCGTTTGGCAATCTCGCGCGCGCCGCCTTCGTCCGCCGGGGCACCCAGCTTGCGGGCGTTGCGGTCGACGATGATGTAAAGCTCGTCCTCGGTGTAGAATTGCAGCCGCGTCGGGATGCCGAAACGGTCGCGCAGCGGCGTGGTCAAAAGCCCCATGCGGGTGGTGGCGCCCACCAGCGTGAAGGGCTGCAACTCGATCCGCACCGTGCGCGCGGCGGGGCCCTCGCCGATCACCAGATCGAGCTCGAAATCCTCCATCGCCGGGTAGAGCACCTCTTCGACCGAGGCGTTGAGCCGGTGGATCTCGTCGATGAAGAGCACGTCGCGCGCCTCGAGATTGGTGAGGATCGCGGCGAGGTCACCGGCCTTGGCCAGCACCGGGCCGGAGGTCATGCGAAAGCCCACGCCAAGCTCGCGCGCCATGATCTGCGCCAGCGTCGTCTTGCCCAGTCCGGGCGGGCCATGAAACAGCGTGTGGTCCATCGCCTCGCCGCGTTGGCGGGCGGACTGGATAAAGACCGACAGGTTCGCCCGTGCCTCCGCCTGCCCAACAAATTCGCCAAGCATCTGCGGCCGCAGCGCGCGGTCGGTGTCTTCGGGCAGCGGGTCGGGCCGCACGGTGGGGTCGATCTCGGTCATAGGGCCTCGTTATGCCGTAGGGTGCGTGGTTCTTCCAGCGGAAGGTTCACGCACCAGCAGCCGCGCGCATTCCTGCTCACCCCTTCGGCGCCAGCAGCTTAAGCGCCGCGCGGATCAGCGCCTTGGTATCGGCCTCGGGCGCCTCTCCGGCGGCCTGCGCCACGGCGCCCGCCGCATCGCCCGGTGCATAGCCAAGGTTGCCAAGTGCCGAGAGCGCCTCGGACTGGGCCGAAGCATTGGGGGCGGCGGGTTTCGGCGCGGGGCGCGGGGCGGCGGCTTCGATCACCGCCTCGTCGGCGGCGGCCTCAGTCTCACCCATGGCGTCGGCCACGGTGCCGGTCATCGCCATGACGCCGGGCGCCTTGTCCTTGAGGTCCAGCACCACGCGCTGCGCGATCTTGGGGCCGATGCCCTTGGCGGCCTTCACCGCGTTCCAGTCGCCAAGCGCGATGGCGCGGCTCACGCCATCCGGCCCCAGCGTGCCGAGGATCGCGAGCGAGGCCTTGGCCCCCACCCCCTGCACCGAGGTCAGCAGCCGGTGCCATTCCTTCTCCACCAGCGTCTGGAAGCCGAAAAGCTGCATCAGGTCTTCGCGCACCACGAGGTCGGTATAAAGCGCCACCGCCTCCCCCACGCCGGGCAGCGCGGCCATGGTCCGGTCGGAGACATAGACAAGGTAGCCCACCCCGCGCACGTCGATCAGCACGTGATCGGCGGCGCGGTAGTCGATGCGGCCCGAGAGCTTGCCGATCATGCGCTCGCCCTCGCCACCGCCTGCGCGAGGGTGCTCGCGCCGCCGTGGTGTGCGTGGCAGATCGCGATGGCCAGCGCATCGGCGGCATCTGGCCCGGCAATCTCGACCCCCGGCATCTGCATCTTAACCATATGCGCCACCTGTCCCTTATCCGCATGGCCAACGCCGACCACGGTTTTCTTGACCTTGTTGGGGGCATATTCGCCCACCGTCAAACCAAACTGCGCGGGCACCAGCATGGCGATGCCCCGCGCCTGCCCCAGCTTCAGCGTCCCGGCCCCGTCCTTGTTCACGAAGGTCTGCTCAACCGCTGCCGCCTGTGGCTGCCACATGGTCAATACGCGCGTAAGCTGTCCATGCAAGGACAAGAGCCGCGCGCCAAGGTCGTCGCCTTCGGAGTGACAGATGCCATTGGCCACATGGGCGATTCGGCTGCCCGAGACATCGATCACGCCCCAGCCCAGATTGCGCAGCCCCGGATCTATGCCGATCACCCGTATCATCTCTGCCCCTCGGTAAAATTGTTGCTTTTTTGGTGCACTAGCACGAAAGGCGAACATCGCAAAGCCCTGATGCGCGGCGGGCGCTTTGCGACAGGCGCCCTGTCGCTTTTGAACCGCGGTGTCGAATTGCGCCCCTCCATGGTTCAAAACCGACATGCCAGGCAGCGAATTCTTCCCGCAATGAGAGTGGGTTAACCCTGTTTTCGACCCATGCAAAAAACGCAAGCCTCACTGTCGTATTTGAGGGATTGCGCGGGGCGACTTTCAGGCATACTTGCCGAAAATTCTGTTCGGCATGGGGCGCTACACCCTCCCCCGCTGACGTAACCTGAGATCAAACAAAGGACGGCCCCATGGCAGCTTTCGACACCACCCGCACCGCTTACGGCTCCCCCTCGGCCGTCGCCCGCATCCTTAGCTTTTTCGGCGCCTTCTTCGCCGCGGTTGAGGCTTGGCAAGACAGCCGCGCCACCCGCAAGGCGCTGTCGGACCTGACCGATCTTGAACTGCAAGACATCGGCTTGATCCGGGGCGACATCGACCTTGTGGCGCAGAACCACTTCGTGCGTTGATCTTACGGGATAAGCATCAGTCCAATTAGAAAAGCCGTAGCGGAGAGCCTCCGCTACGGCCTTTTTCTTTTCGCAAGGGGCGGTGCCACGTTACCGCATGATCGGGCCGGTCATCTCGGCCAATGTCTGGGTCACCGGGTCGATGGCCATCATCTTGGCGCCGACCTGCTCAAGGTTCGACCCATTGGCAAGGCGCGAGAGGCGTTCGTTATAGGTCACCGGGCCGATCGCCGCGAGGGTGAAGGCTTTGAAGCCGAAAAACACCAGCACGATCAGGAAAAGCCCTGTCATCGGGAATCCCCGGCGGGCGCGCCTCGGCAAGACCGAGATCAACCCGTCGCGCCCGATGCGGGTGACATATCCTCGTTCCAGCTTACGATGCTTGCGCCCGAGAAGTTCGATCCGTTTCGCGAATTGAGCGTGTCCTTCAGCCATCACAGCCTCCGTAGCAATCCGGCCCCCACCGTTTGCTGCCATTTTGAATAAAGTCCAAATGTGGCGAGAAAGCGGCAAAAGGGTCGAATGCAACGAAAATGAGGCGCGAATTATACTTTCGTTTGCAGCGTTAGTGTCGTCCAGTCGCCAATGCTCTCACGGTGGGTCAGATTGATGCCGGATCGTGCATAAACCTCGATCACCTCCTCTGCCTGTTCGTTCAGCAGGCCGGAGAGAATCGCATAGCCCCCGGGTTGCAGCGCCGCCGCCATGTCGGGGGCCAGTGCCACCAACGGACCTTTGAGGATGTTGGCGAAGACCAGATCGAAGGGGGCGGCTTCGGCCAAAGCGGGATGGTCGAAACCCGCGGCCTCCACGCAGGTCACGCGGCCCGTAAGGCCGTTGGCGTCGACATTGGCCTGCGCCACCTCTACCGCGACCTCGTCGATGTCGCTCGCCAGCACTGTTTCCGGCCAGATGCGCGCGGCGGCCATCGCCAGCACCGCGGTGCCGCAGCCGATGTCGGCGACGTTCTTGCCGTGGAAGCCGTCCGTCGCCAGCCGGTCCAACGCCTTGAGACAGCCCAAGGTAGTGCCATGGTGCCCGGTGCCGAAGGCCATGGCGGCCTCGATCAGCAGCGGCTCGCAGTCTTCGGGCACCTTGTCGGCGTCATGGCTGCCGTAAACGAAGAAGCGGCCCGCCTCGACGGGCGCCAACTCCCGGCGGACATGGGCGACCCAGTCGGTCTCGGGCAGTTCGGAGACGGTGAAGTCCTTCGCCCCCATCGCCTTGGCAAGTACCGCCAGCGCTGCGGTGTCCGGCTTTTCCTCAAAGTAGCCACCGACCTCCCAGAGGCCCGAGCCGTCCTCGACCTCGAACACGCCGACGCCGGTCGGTTCGGGGGAGAGCCGCTCCATCGCCTCGCCCAGAGCATAGGCGGGGTCGCGGCCTTCGAGGGTGGTCAGGGCGGTGAACGTGGGCATGGCGCGGTCCTTTGCTGCGGTGCGGTTGCGTTTCGCCTAGGGCCGCGCGCGCGCCGGGTCAAGCCATGCCAGGTTTCGCGCCCTATTCGGCGGCCTGCGGCACGGCACGTTGAAAGATCGTCTCATGCCCCGGCGCGGGATGGCGCGGGATCAGCAGCGACAGCATCAGCGACACCGCCGCCATGCCCGCCGCGAGGAAGAACACCGCCGCCGGGGAGGCTAGCCACAACAGCCCCAAGAGCACGGGCAGGAAGACCGCGGCGATGTGGTTGATGGTGAAAGCCACCGCCGCCGTGGGCGCGATATCCGCCGGATCCGCGATCTTTTGGAAGTAGGTTTTCAATGCCAGTGCGAGGGCAAAGAACATATGGTCGATAACATAGAGCGCCGCCGCGATCACCACGCCCCAGCCAAGGTAATAGACCCCGCCATAGGCCAGAAAGACCAAGATCAGCCCGATGTACTCCACCGCCAATGTCCTGCGTTCGCCGAAATGCCCCACCGCGCGGCCCATCAGCGGGGCAAAGAGCATATTGGCGACGAGGTTGATCAGGTAGAGCGTCGTGATCTCATGCACCTCGAAGCCGAAACGCTCGACCATCATGAAGCCCGCGAAGACCACGAAGATCTGCCGCCGCGCCCCGGACATGAATTGCAGCGCGTAATAGAGCCAGTAGCGGCGGCGCAGCACCATCTTCTTGTTCTGCACCGTGGGCGCCTCGAACTGCGGATAGGCCAGCATGGCGACAAGCGCGATGGCGACGGTAACGCCCCCGCCGATCATGTAGACGATGTTGTAGCTGAGGCTCAGGGTCTCCCACAGCGCCATGATCGCGAGATAGGCCACCAGCGTGGCCAGCGAGCCTGCGGCCATGAGCCAGCCGATCATCCGCGGGGCGTCTTCGATCTTGAGCCATTGCAGTTGCAGCGACTGGTTCACCGTCTCGTAGTAGTGAAAGCCGATGGAGCTCAGCATGGTGATCGTCAGGATACCGCCCATCGAGGGGAAATAGGCCGTGACCGCCGTCGCCGCACCCAGAAGCGCGAGCGAGACCAGCCCAAGCACCTGTTCGCGCATGAAAAGCAGAATGGCTATGACGCCGATGGCGAAAAAACCCGGGATCTCGCGCACCGTATGCAACAGCCCGATGTCGGACCCGTCGAAATCCGCGACCTCGATGACGAAGTTATTGAGCAGCGCCGACCATGTGTTGAAGGCGATCGGCATGGCCAGTGCCATGAGAAACAGCAGGGCCACGGGGCGGCGCCAGAACGGCAGGCGCTTGGCCTCTTCGAGGGTGATGAAACGGGTCATGGGATTTCATTACGCCGGGGTATCGGGAATGGCGAGAGAAAACGCGCAGAGCCGGGCAGTGCCAGACCGGGGCTGGGGTTGCCCGTATCAGTTGGTCACTCTATGGCGGCAACTCATAAGAACCACGCGCAAGCCGCCACTCCGATTGCAAAAGCGCCCGACCATGCACCGGTCTGGTGTTGCCCGGCGGCCTTCGGTCTTGATTTCGGGCTGTTTCGTGCGGGGCGTCAATTGGCACCGGCCCGGGACAAGCCGCAGGCGCCAGGCCATCGCCTGCCCGCCCCCCGGGTAGGCGATTTGCCAAGGCTGGGTGCGACCGCGCGAAGGCACATCACGGCTGAGCCATAAAGTGGCACGCGCCTAGCTTTGCATCGCCAACCCGCGGGCAGACGCTGGCCCTCGTCCTGCAATAGCTAAAGCCTCAATAAAAACTCTGCGGGTCGATATCCACCGCCAGCCGCAGATCCCCCTTCAGCCGCAGCCCGCCGACCCAGCGGCCCAGCGCCTCCTGCAACGCCACGCCCTTGTCGGCCTTTACCAGCAGCCGCACCCGGTGCCGCCCGCGCACCCGGGCGATGGGCGCGGGCGCGGGGCCGAATACCTGCGCGCCCACTGCCCGCAGCGGTGCGTCGTGCCGCGCCAGATGGTTACCCAAATCAAAGACCGCCGCCGCGTCGCTGCCGCTGAGGATGATCCCGGCCATGCGCCCGTAGGGCGGCACCCCGGCCTGCCGCCGTTCCCCGGCCTCGGCGGCCCAGAAGGCCTCCTCCTCTCCCGCCAGAATGGCCCGGATCACCGGGTGCTCGGGCTGGTAGGTTTGCAAGAGCGCCGCGCCGGGCGCCTCGGCCCGGCCTGCCCGCCCCGCCACCTGCCGCATCAGTTGAAACGTCCGCTCCGCCGCGCGCAAGTCCGACCCGGTGAGGCCGAGATCGGCGTCGATCACCCCCACCAGCGTCAGCTTCGGGAAGTTATGCCCCTTGGCCACCAGTTGCGTGCCGATGATAATATCCGCAGCCCCCTCGGCGATGCCCGCAATCTCGGCCTTGAGCGCCCGGGCCGAACCGTACATGTCCGAACTGAGCGTCGCGATCCGCGCCTCGGGCCAGAGGGCGGCGGCCTCCTCGCCCAGCCGCTCCACCCCGGGCCCCACGGGGGCCAGCTTGCCCTCGACCTCGCAGGAGGGACAGGCTTCGGGCATCGGCTTGCTCTCGCCGCATTGGTGGCAGATCAGCCGCTTGAGAAACCGATGCTCCACCATCCGCGCATCGCATTGATCGCAGCCGATCTGCTCGCCACAGGCGCGGCAGAGCGTGACCGGCGCATAGCCACGGCGGTTGATGAAGAGCATCGCCTGTTCGCCGCGCTCCAGCCGCGCGTCGACCTCGCGCTTCATCTCGCCCGAGATCCATTTGTCACCGGGCAGCCCGGCGGCGCGCATGTCGATGGCCCCCATCTTCGGCATTACCGCCGGGCCGAAGCGCGAGGTTAATTCCAGCCGCCGGTATTTGCCCGCCTGCGCATTGGCCCATGTCTCAAGGCTCGGCGTGGCGCTGGCCAGCACCACCTGCGCACCGCAGATCGAGGCCCGCAGCACCGCCATGTCGCGGGCGTTGTAAAGCACCCCGTCCTCCTGCTTGTAGGACGTGTCGTGTTCCTCATCCACGACGATCAGCCCGAGGTTCTGGAACGGCAGGAACAGCGCCGAACGCGCGCCGATCACCAGTTGCGCGTTGCCCTCGCCCACCATGCGCCAGATGCGGCGGCGCTCAGTCATGGTCACGCCGGAATGCCACTCGGCGGGCTTGGCGCCGAAACGCTCTTCGACCCGCTCGAGGAACTGCTCGGTCAGCGCGATCTCAGGCAAGAGCACCAGCGCCTGCCGCCCGGCCTGCACCGCCGCCGCCACGGCTTCGAGATAGACCTCCGTCTTGCCCGAACCGGTGACGCCGCGCAAAAGCGTCGTGCCGTAGGTCTCGGACTTGATCCCCTCGTGCAGCACCGCGGCGGCCTTGGCCTGATCCTCGGTCAGTGCCTTGCCAGGCAAGGATGGATCAAGCCGCCGGAACGGCAGATCGCGGGGGCTTTCCTCCTCGCGCACCGCGCCTTGGTCGACCAGCCCTTTCACAACCGAGGAGGTCACCCCGGCCATCTCCGATAATTCCTTTAGCGTGAAAGCCAGATCGCCATATTCCTCCAGCACCGCCATGACCCTTTGCCGCGCATCGGTCATGCGCGACGGCACGCCCTCGCCCGCGCGGTAGATCTTGCGCATCGAGGGCGGATCGCCCAGCCCCGGCGCGCGGGTGGCGAGCCGCAGCATGGCGGGGAGCGGGGTCAGCGTATATGCCGCCGCGCGCAGCAAGAATTCGCGCATCTCCTCGCGCATCGGCGGTGCATCAAGCACTCGGATCACATGGCGCACTTTGGTGATGTCGTAGTCCCCGGCCCCCGGCCCCCAGACCACGCCCATCACCTTGCGCGGCCCCAGCGGCACCTCGACAAAGGCCCCGGCCCGGCAACCGCCCTCGGGCGCGCGGTAATCCAGCGCGCGGCCCAGAGGCTGGGTGGTCAATACCGACAACAACTCACCATGGTGGTAGAATTCAGCCATACCTGCCGCCTGCTCCGTGTCGCTTGGGGGAATTGAGGCTTTAAGCATCGCAGATCATGCGGTAAAGCCAAGGCAACGAATTGCCCCGATAGCGATCACATTCCAACCCGGAAGGAAAGCCCATGAAATTCTTCGTAGATACAGCCGAGATCGACGCCATCGCCGAACTCAACGACCTTGGCATGGTCGACGGCGTGACAACCAACCCCTCCCTGATCCTGAAATCGGGCCGTAACATCCTTGAAGTCACCAAAGAGATTTGTGACCTCGTCGACGGCCCCGTCTCTGCCGAAGTCGTGGCGCTGGAAGCCGACGCGATGATCGCCGAAGGCCGCAAACTGGCCGAGATCGCCGACAACATTACCATCAAGCTGCCGCTGACATGGGACGGGCTGAAAGCCTGTAAGGTTCTGTCGGGCGAAGGTCATATGATCAACGTGACGCTCTGCTTCTCGGCGAACCAAGCGCTGATCGCGGCCAAGGCGGGCGCGACCTTTATCTCGCCCTTCATTGGACGTTTGGACGACATCAACCTCGATGGCATGGACCTGATCCAAGACATCCGCACCATCTACGACAACTACGGGTTTGAGACGCAGATCCTCGCCGCCTCCATCCGCAGCGTGAACCATGTGCTCGACGCCGCGCGCATCGGTGCTGATGTGATGACCGCGCCGCCCGAGGTGATCAAGAAACTGGCCGCGCATCCGCTGACCGACAAGGGGCTGGAGCAGTTCATGGCCGATTGGAAAAAGACCGGTCAGAACATCCTCTGATCCGCCTCAATGCCCGAAGACCAACCCCCTTCCGCCCTTGGCGGAGGGGGTTTTTCTTTGCCCTATGCCGCACTGCCTTCGACCGTCAGGTGATCGCCCGACCACAGGCCCGGGCGCACCTCTGCCTCTGCCGCGCCCGCGCGGATGCGGCGGCATTGCCCCACGGGAATCGCCGGAGCTTGTAAGACCAAATCCATGCCTTCCGCCGCTGTCTGGGGCGGTAGGGCCGCATGCATCCCGTCCAAAGCCACGGAGACATCGCAGGGCAAATAGACGCTCGCCCCGCCCACGCCGGTATCCTGCTGCCATGGGGTGAGCGGTGCGCCCACCGCGCCGACACAGCAAACGGCGGTCTGCAATTCGATCGCCCGCGCCCGCGCGCAGCTGAACACGCGGTTATAGCCGGTGATCATGTCGGTCTTGGCGGGAATGATCACCAGATCGAGGTCCAACTCTCCCAGTTTGGACCAGAGCGCGGTATATTCCGCGTCCAGACAAATCGCGATGACACAGCGTAGCCCGTTCCACTCGAACAGGTTGATCCCCGTGCCCGCGATGGTCACGCCGCTGGCGCCATTCGCCTCAAGCGGGGTCAGGCTCAGCTTGTTCTGCACTTGCAGCCCGCCATCGGGGGTCAGAAACCACGCTTGATTGAGGTAACCTTCGGGCGCATCCACCGAAGGGAAGGCCACGGGAAAGGTGCCGGGCAGCAGGGCCACGCCGGTCTGCTCGACCATGCGGCGCATCGGGTCAAGCGCCAGTGTGGCGGTCTGCGCGAGCCAGCCAAGCTGCCCTTCCGCGGGCAGGTCGGCAGGGGCGAAACTAAGCCACTGCGCGCAGCAGAACTCTGGCATCACCAAAAGCTGCGCCTCCCGCGCGGCGGCCTGCTCCAGACGCGTCTCGACACTGGCGAGCCAGCTTTGCAGCGAGTCCGGCGCGACCTGAAGGTTGGCGGCCCACAGATCGACAGAGACATGTTCCATGTAAGATTTCCTCTCCCGGCAAAAACCAGTCCCACCGCATCCGGGGATATGCGGCAGACTTCGATCAGAGGCGCGCGGCCCTACGGCTGAAATCCGCGCGTCGACCGGGGCCAACACGTCTGCGCCGCTTTTGTTCCGGCAGGCTTCGTTCTACATCCCGGCCTGACGCAAGGCGGCAACAAGACCGCAGGCGGCAGGACACGTGACCAATTGGGGGCAGATCTTGACGCCCCAGCATGCTATGACACCGCAAATCAAAAAGAGACGCCCATGAGCAGCAGCCCCAAAATCGACGACGCCCTGCGGGAGGCGATCATCTCAGCGCCCGATGTCATCCTTGACGACAGCGACGTGATGCAGGCGCTGATCGCGGCCAATGAAAAGGCCATGGGCGGCAATATCGTCGATCTGCGCGGCATCGCGATGGAACGTCTGGAAACCCGGCTCGACCGGCTGGAAGACACCCACCGCAGCGTCATCGCGGCGGCCTATGAAAACCTTGCCGGGACCAACCAGATCCACCGTGCCATCCTGCGGATGCTCGACCCGGTGGAGTTCGAAACCTTTCTGCGCGATCTCGGCGGTGAAGTGGCCGATATCCTGCGCGTCGATGCGGTGCGGCTGGTGTTGGAATCCACCCAGAACGACAATGACCCGGCGGTGCAGCGTTTGGGCGATGTGCTCAGCGTGGCCGAACCGGGGTTTATCGACGACTACCTCAGCCAAGGGCGCGGCGGCATGGTGCGGCAGGTGACCCTGCGCGCGCTGCAAGACGGGTCCGAAGTGCTCTATGGCGGCAAGGCGGGGTGGATCCGGTCCGAAGCCTGTCTCAAGCTTGACTTCGGCCCCGGACGGCTGCCCGGCCTGTTGGTCATGGGCGCCGAAGACCCGCATATGTTCGGCCCGCAACAGGGCACCGACCTGCTCACCTTCTTCACCGGCGTGCTGGAGCGCTCCATGCGCCGCTGGCTGTCTTGAGCGAGAGGGCAAATCCGCTGCTGATCAGCCCCGCCGCGCGGGACGCGCTTCAGACGTGGTTGGAGCACCAAAGTGCGCTAAAGGATGCGGCCGAAAATACGATCATCGCCTACCGGGGCGATGTGACCGAATTCCTCACCTTCATGACGCTGCATAAGGGCGATACCCAAGGTCTGGGGGCGCTGGCGAAGATCACCATCAGCGATATGCGCGCATGGATGGCCAGCACCCGCAGCGGCGGGGCGGGATCACGGTCGGTGGCGCGCAAACTTTCGGCGGTGAAGGCCTTTTACCGCTGGCTGGCCGAGCGGGAGGGGTTCGAGCCAACTGCCGTCCTCCTCGCCCGATCGCCGAAGTTCACCAAGAAACTGCCCCGCCCCCTGGCCGAAGATGCCGCCCGCGCGCTGATCGACTGTGTCGAGACCCAAGCCCGCGCCCCATGGGTCGCGGCGCGTGACGTGGCGGTGTTGACCCTGCTCTGGGGCTGCGGGCTGCGGATTTCCGAGGCGCTGGCGTTGAAAGGCGGCGATGCGCCGCTGCCCGCCAGCCTGCGCATCCTTGGCAAAGGCGGAAAGGAACGTGTCGTGCCGGTCTTGCCCGCCGCCCGCGCCGCCGTCGACGACTACCTCGCCCTCTGCCCGCACCCGCGTGAGGCGCAGGCCCCGCTGTTCCGCGCCATCCGCGGCGGTGGCCTGGGCGCGCGCGCCGTGGCGCAGGTGATGGCCGATGCGCGGATGCAACTGGGCCTGCCCGCCAGCGCCACGCCCCACGCCATGCGCCACAGCTTTGCCACCCATCTGCTGGACGCAGGCGGCGATCTGCGCGCCATTCAGGAGCTTCTGGGCCATGCCTCGCTCTCGACCACGCAGGCCTATACCGCCGTCGATACTGCGCGGCTGATGGAGGTCTATAACAACGCCCATCCCAAGGCGGGCCGCTGAGCCCCTTGCACCCCGCGCAGCAATCGCCATATTGGCAGCAAGCGAGGACGACCTCCCCCATTTGGGCAGCCACTCGGGACGACCCGACCAATACCGGGACCACCCCATGCGCAGCACCGCAGACCGCATCCGCCACGCCCTCAGTTTCGAGATCATCGCCCTGCTGATCGTCACCCCCGCAAGTGCTTGGCTCTTTGACAAGCCCATCAGCCATATCGGCGTAGTCGCCGTGGTCAGCGCCAGCATCGCGACGGGATGGAACTATGTCTACAACCTCGGCTTCGACCACGCCCTGCGCCGGTTGCGCGGCACGGTGAAAAAGACCGTGCCGATCCGCCTGCTTCATGCCGTGAGCTTCGAGATCGGGCTGCTCTTCGTGCTCTTGCCCTTCATCGCGTGGTATCTGGAGATTTCCCTGCGCGAAGCCTTCTTGATCGACCTGTCCCTGGCGGTGTTCTACCTGATCTACGCCTTCGTCTTTAACTGGGTCTACGACGTGCTCTTCCCCGTTTCGGAACCCGCAAACGCGTCTTGATCCGCCCCAAGGCGGCGGACGAATTCCGCCGCCGCTTCCGCCGGATCCCGCGCGCCATCGGCCACGGCATCGCTGAGCCGCGTCAGATCGTCCTTGGCCTGCGGTGTCTCAAGCTGCGCCAGAAGCCGCTGCTTCACGTCCTGCTCGAACCAATAGCGCGCCTGTGCGGCGCGGGTGCGGTCCCAGAATCCGTTTTCCCGGCGCCAATCGGTCAGTTCCTGCAAGGCGGCCCAAGTTCCCTCCAACCCGCTTTCCTCCAACGCCGAGACGGCGGTGGCACGCGGAAAGCCCTCGGGGTCTTGCGGGCGCTTGCGCAACAGGCGCAGGGCACCGGCATAGTCGGCCCGGGTGCGCGCGGCGGTGGATTTCAGATCGCCATCGGCCTTGTTGATGACGATGAGGTCGGCAATCTCCATGATGCCGCGTTTCACGCCCTGCAACTCATCCCCGCCCGCCGGCGCCAGCAGCAACACGAAAGCATCCGACATCTCGGCCACAACAGTTTCCGACTGGCCGACGCCCACGGTCTCGATCAGCACCACGTCGAAACCCGCCGCTTCGCAAAGCCGCACCGCCTCGCGCGAGCGCCGCGCGACGCCGCCCAGATGGGTCTGGCTGGGTGACGGGCGGATGAAGGCGCGCGGATCCCGGCTGAGCCGATCCATCCGCGTCTTGTCACCCAGGATCGAACCGCCGGTGCGCGCCGAACTGGGGTCCACCGCCAGCACCGCCACGCGCTTGCCCTGCGCGGTCAGCATCATGCCGAAGCTTTCGATGAAGGTGGATTTGCCCACCCCGGGTGTGCCCGACAGCCCGATGCGCAGCGCCTGCCGGTCGCTGGGCAGCTTGGCCAGCAGTTCCGCCGCCGCCGCGCGGTGATCGGCGCGGCCAGATTCCACCAGCGTGATCGCCCGCGCCAAGGCGCGGCGCTCTCCTGCTATGAGGCCCTCGGCCAATCTCTCGATATCCATGGGCAACTTTTGCGGGGGGCGGGTGGAATTGTCCATCCCCACCCTTGGCGCGGCGCGCGCGATGCCCGATAACCGCGCCATGTCCAACGCTGATTTCGCCCTGCCCATCGACGCCGTCCTGCCGGATGTGATCGCCGCCCTGCGCGACACGGGCCGTGTGGTGCTGCAAGCGCCCCCCGGCGCGGGCAAGACGACGCGGGTGCCGCTGGCGATGCTGGAGGCCGGGCTGACCCCGGACCGCATCCTGATGCTGGAGCCGCGCCGCCTTGCCGCCCGCGCCGCCGCCGCGCGGATGGCGGAAAGCCTTGGCGAAGAGACCGGCCAGACCGTCGGTTTCCGCGTGCGCGGTGCCTCGGCGGTGTCGAAATCCACGCGCATCGAGGTCGTCACCGAAGGCATCCTGACCCGCATGTTGCAGGACAACCCAGACCTGCCCGGCGTCGGCGCGGTGATCTTCGACGAATTCCACGAACGCTCGCTCAACGCCGATCTGGGCCTTGCGCTGGCGCTCGAGGTCGCGGGCGCGCTGCGCGACGACCTGATGCTGGTGGCCATGTCCGCCACGCTCGACGCCGCCCCGGTGGCCGCGCTGATGGACGCCCCGATCGTGACCTCAGAGGGCCGCAGTTTCGGGGTCGAGCCGCGCTGGCGCGACAAGCCCGTGGGCAAGCAGCGGTTTGAGAATGCCGTGGCCGATCTTACCCTGAAAGCGCTGTCAGAGGCACCGGGCTCGGCGCTGGTCTTCCTCCCCGGCGAGGGCGAAATCCGCCGCGTCGAGGCGCTTCT
The DNA here is from genome assembly GCF_043556915.1 of Sulfitobacter sp. 1A15299. Classification (NCBI taxonomy): domain Bacteria; kingdom Pseudomonadati; phylum Pseudomonadota; class Alphaproteobacteria; order Rhodobacterales; family Roseobacteraceae; genus Sulfitobacter; species Sulfitobacter sp. 1A15299. The sequence goes on from NZ_JBIFFJ010000015.1 coordinate 27,163, forward strand.
GCGTCCCGCCCTACCCCAAGACTGCACCCTCGCGCCCCTGTTCGGCGCGCTCGACTTCAAGGCCCAGCAGGCCGCCATCGCGCCCGCGCCCTCGGGCCGCAAGGTGGTGCTGGCGACCTCCATCGCCGAGACCTCCCTCACCATCGAAGGCATCCGCATCGTCGTCGATGGCGGCCGGTCGCGGCGCGCGCTTTTCGATCCCGCTTCCGGCATGTCGCGGCTGGTGACCGAGCGGGTGACCCGCGCGGAGGCCACGCAGCGCGCAGGCCGTGCGGGGCGGCTCGACACCGGGGTCGCTTACAAACTGTGGACCCGGGGCGAGGAAGGCGCGCTGGCGGCCTTCCCCCCGGCCGAGATTGAGGCTGGCGACCTCACTGGTTTCGCGCTGGAACTGGCGCTCTGGGGCGCGCAGGCGAGTGATCTGAGCTTCGTCACCCCGCCCCACGCGGGCCGTCTGGCCGAGGCGCAGGCGGTCTTGCAGATGCTGGGCGCGCTCGACGCTGCGGGCCGCATCACCGAACATGGCCGCGCCTTGGCAAAACTCCCCCTGCACCCAAGGCTGGCGCATATGGTCACGCGCGGCGGACCACGTGCGCCGATGCTGGCCGCCCTGCTGGCCGAACGCGATCCGATGCGCGGCGCGACCGTCGACCTTGCGCTGCGGATGGACGCATTGGCCGGAAAACGCACCGCCACGCCGCCCCATGCGCCCACGCTCTCCCGCATCAAGGCCGAGGCGAAACGCCTTGCCCGCAGTGCGAAGGGCGACGGGCCGGACGCCTTGGGCGTGCTGGCGGCCCTCGCCTACCCCGACCGCGTCGGTCTGCGCCGCAAGGGCGAGGCGCCGCGCTATGTGCTTTCGGGCGGCAAGGGCGCGGTGCTGCCCGAGACCGACCCGATGGCGGGCGCGCGGCTCTTGGTGGCCACCGACCTCGACGGCGACCCGCGTGAGGCGCGTATCCGGCAGGCGGCGCTGATCTCGGACGCCGAGCTGCGCGCCACCTTTGCCGATCAAATCCACTGGCAGGATGTCTGTCTATGGTCGCGCCGCGAGGGCCGCGTGCTGACCCGCAAGCAAGAGGTCTTCGGCGCGCTGGTTCTGGAAGACCGCACATGGCCCGATGCGCCCGCCGATGCGGTGGCGGTCGCGATGCTGGACGGTGTGCGGCAATTAGGGCTGAACCCCGGCAAGGCGGCGGCGCTGTTTCTGGCCCGCGCCCGGCTGATGCCCGCGCCCTTCCCCGATTTCAGCGAAGCGCATCTGATGGAGACGCTGGAAGACTGGCTGCTGCCGCATCTGGCGGGCCTGCGCAGCAGCGCCGATTGGAAAGGGTTCGACATCACCCCGGCGCTGAAAGCCCGGCTGAGTTGGGAGCAACAGCAAGCGTTGGACCGCATGGCCCCGGCCCATTTCGAGACCCCGCTCGGGCGGCGCGTGGCCATCGACTATAGCGGTGAGACCCCCGGCATCGCGCTGCGTTTGCAAGAGATGTTCGGCGTGACGCGGCACCCGACGGTGGGCGGCCAGCCGTTGCAAGTCACCCTGCTGTCGCCCGCGCAGCGCCCGGTGCAGGTCACGATGGACATCCCCGGCTTTTGGGCAAGCTCCTATGCCGAAGTGCGAAAGGACATGCGCGGGCGGTATCCGCGTCACCCCTGGCCCGAAGACCCCACAGTGGCGGACCCGACCCTGCGCGCCAAACCGCGCGGCACCTGACAGGGCAACGCGCGCCGAAAGCGGCGCGCGCTCCGTTTGGGTGAGACCGATCTGTTAAGCCGCGACGAATTTCAGCGAGACACCGTTGATGCAATGCCGCTTGCCCGTGGGCTCCGGCCCGTCATCAAAGATATGGCCCAGATGGCTGCCACAGCGGTCGCAATGCACCTCGGTCCGCCGCATGAAGAAACTGTTGTCGGCCATGGTCTCGACCGCATTGTCGAGCGGCTGATAGAAGCTCGGCCAGCCGGTGCCGCTTTTGAACTTGGTCGCCGCATCGTAGAGCGGCTGGTCGCAGCCTTTGCAGATGAAGGTGCCGGGGCGTTTCTCGTCGTTCAGCGGGCTGGTAAAGGCACGCTCCGTATCGCCTTCGCGCATGACCGCATATTCCAGCTCGCTCAGCATCGCGCGCCACTCGGCCTCGCTGCGGGTGACCTCGAAGTTGCCCTCGACATAGGCTGCCGATGCGCCACGCGCGCCCAACCCGATGGCGGTGGCGCCCAGAAAGGTCGATGTCAGAAAATGACGTCTGTTCATGGTGTTACTCCTCGCGTTCGGATTGGGTTAACGCCGGACCAGCATGGAGGTACTGGCCCGGCCACATCATGCGGGTTGCCTCTTACTTGGGCACCAGCACGCTGTTTACAACGTGGATCACCCCGTTGGACTGGTTCACATCTGCGATAGTCACGCGCGATGCATTACCGCTTTCGTCGATGATATAGACGTTGCGGCCCTTCACCTGCGCCGACAGCGCATCGCCGGAGACGGCGTTGAAATGGTAGAACCCATCGCTGGAGGCGCGGGCCTTGGCGGCGATATCGGCGGCGGACCATTTACCGGCCACCACATGAGCGGTCAGCACTTTGGTCAGCATGTCCTTGTTCTCGGGCTTGAGCAGGGTCTCGACCGTGCCCGCGGGCAGCGCGTCGAAGGCGGAGTTGACCGGGGCGAAAACGGTGAACGGCCCTTCGGAGGCCAGCGTGTCGACCAGACCGGCGGCCTTCACGGCGGCGACCAGCGTGGTGTGATCGGCGGAGTTCACGGCGTTTTCGACGATGTTCTTATTCTCGAACATGGGCGCGCCGCCCACTTCGGGATTGGCGGCGATGGCACCGGTGGCCAAAAGCGCGGCGGTGGCGGTGGCGGCGGCGAATGTCTTGAGCGTCTTCATTGGATTTCCTCCCTTGAATGCCCCCCGTTGTGGGCGGCGATACTGGACCCACGGGGCAGAGGTGAGAGGAGTTTCAGAATGGTTCAGAAAATTTGCGGAAAAATCATAACGCGCTGTAAAGGAACCGGAAAATGAAACGCCCTGCTCGGTCAAAGCAGGGCGTTTCGGGGTTTAGAGTTCCGCCACGGCACCGGCGGCCATAACGGCCCCGGTGGGGATACCGCCGGGTGCGCCGCCCGGTGGCTCGTCCGTGATCGCCAAGGTGATCTGCGCCGCCTCGGGTGCCAGATCGGCGGGCAAGGTCACGCGGTTAACCTCCCCCTCAGGCAGCACGCCCAAAGAGATCGGCGCGCGGTCCGGCAGGATCGCCCAAAGCTCCAGCACGCGGCCCGCGGGCGCGTCGCCCGAGACACGGCGCAACGCGATATCGCCGCGCGACATGTCCATGACGGCAAGCAATTCCAGCGCGCTGTCCTCGGCCGCCATGCGGGTGGCATAGACCTCTGCCGGGAGCTGCATCGGCGGCTCGCGCAGCATCGGGAGGGCAAGGAAGGCCACGGTGGCCATTGCCGCCACCGAAATCCCCTGCCAGAGCCAGAGCCGCTGCAACAGCGGCACCTGCCGCGCAGGGAAGAGCCGCGACATCAGCGCGCGGCGCAGCTTCGCGGGCGGGGCGACAGGGGCGATATCGTCGGTCATCGCCACGAAACGCTCCTGCCAATCGGCCACGCGGCGGGCGAAATCACGGTCTTGCATCAGGCGGGTGCGCGCCGCGGAACGGTCTTCGCCCTCCAACAGGCCCAAGGCCATTTCGGCGGCCAGCAGATCGTCGTCTTCGGGCGGGGTGATGGGGGTGTCGCTCATACGCTCATACACTCCCGCAGGGCCATCAGACCACGGCGCAGCCATGTGCGCATGGTATTGAGCGGCACGTCGAAACGCTGCGCAAGCTCGGCATAGCTGTCGCCATCAAGGTACGCCCCGCGCACCGCCGCACCGCGATCCGCTTCGAGGTCATCCAGACAATTGGTCAGCCGCTTGGCCTCCGACGCGGCCACGGCGGATTGTTCGGGGTTCGGCCCCGGCGCGGCCAGTTCCAGCCCCGGCGTGTCGATGTCCTGATGGCCCTTGCGGGTGGCGCGCAAACGGTCGATCGCGGTATTGCGGGCAATGGTGATCAGCCACGTCATCGGCGACAGGCCATTGGCCTGATAGCGGTCGGAATTGTTCCAGATTTTGACGAAACTGTCCTGCATGGCATCCTCTGCTGCGGCGCGTGTATCCAACACACGCAGGCAGACCCCGAATAGTTTCGCAGACACCCGATCATAGAGCGCCTCAAAGGCGGCACGGTCCCCCATTGCGACCTGCGCAATCAGACGCTCAATCTCTTCGCGGTCGCTGTCCAAGGGCCACTCCTTTGGGCGGTCATCTGTGTTGCGGCATAGCGCTCATGGTGCGACAGCCACGGTAAAAGTCAACCCTGCCTCATCCATGGGCACGGGCGCAACCCATCGCCGCAAAACGAAAATTCACGCCGCTGTTCACAAAGATTGCAGGCTCTGAATGCTTAGGCTACCCACGATTCAGAGGGGAATGCGCAAAGGGAGACTGTGCATGAAAAACGCGCTTGAGACGTCCTATGACGTGGTGATCGTGGGCGGGGCCATCTATGGCTCGGCTTTGGCTTGGTGGCTGACCAACACGCCGGGGTTCGATGGCGAGGTGCTGGTGGTCGAGCGTGATCCAACCTATGAATTCGCCTCGACCAGCCATACGAATTCCTGCATCCGCCAGCAGTTCAGCGCCCCCGTGAACATCCAGATTTCACAATTCGGGGCCGAGTTCATCAAGAACTTCCGCCACTTCATGCATGACGATCCCGAGGTGCCGGAACTGGCGCTGCAGAGCTTTGGCTACCTCTATCTTGCCGACACGCCCGAGTTTGCCCAGACCCTGCGCGAGGCGCAGGGCATCCAGACTTCCATGGGCGCGCATACCCGGCATATGACCAAGGATGAGGTCGCCGTGCGCTATCCTTTCTACATGCTCGACGATGTGATTGCCGCCAATCACAACACGGTGGATGAGGGCTATTTCGACGGCGGCACCATGTTCGACTGGTTCAAGCGTATGGCCAAGCGTCGCGGCGTGACCTTTGTCCATGACGAGGTGACGGGCATGGTGCTGAACCCCGCAGGCAGCGCCGTGGATGCGGTGACGCTGAAGTCCGGGGCGAGGGTTTCCTGCGGGACGGTGGTCAATGCCTCCGGCCCCCGCGCGGCGGCAACGGCGCAGATGGCCGGGATCACCCTGCCGGTGGTGCCGCGCAAACGCTACACCTTCATCTTCGACGCCGCTGAGCCGCTTGAGATGGACCTGCCGCTGACCATCGACCCCAGCGGCGTGCATATGCGCCAAGAAGGCAAATATTACATGGCCGGTTGCCCGCCTGAGGATGACTATGACGCGGCCTATGACGATTTCGCCTTCGACCATTCGATCTGGGAAGAGAAGGTCTGGCCCATCATCGCCACCCGCGTTCCGGCCTTTGAGCGGGTCAAGGTGATCAACGAATGGGTCGGGCATTACGCCTATAACACCGTCGATCAGAACGCGATCCTCGGGCGGCACGACAAGGTCGCGAACTTCGTCTTTATGAACGGCTTTTCCGGCCACGGCTTGCAACAGGCCCCCGCCATCGGGCGCGGCACGGCAGAGTTGATCACCCATGGCGGCTACCGCACGCTCGACCTTACCCCGCTGGACTACGCCCGTATCGTGCGCTCCGAGAAATTCGTCGAAAGGGCCGTGATATGAAATTGCGCGAGAACAGCTTCCTCACGGCCATCCGCGCCGGGCAAAAGCAGCTGGGCCTCTGGGTCTCCCTCTCCAACGGCTATGCCGCCGAGGTGGTGGCCCATGCGGGCTATGACTGGGTGATGCTGGATATGGAACATGCGCCCAGCGACATGGCCTCGGTACTCGGCCAGTTGCAGGCGTTCTCGGGCAGTGAGACCACGGCGATGGTGCGGCCCGACTGGAACGATGCGGTCAAGGTCAAGCGGCTGATGGACCTCGGCGCGCCGGGGCTGCTGTTTCCCATGGTGCAGACCCCTGATGAGGCCCGCGCCGCCGTGGCCGCCTGCCGCTACCCGCCGCGCGGCATTCGAGGTGTGGCCGGGCTCAACCGCGCCAATCAGTTTGGCCGGGTCGCGGATTACAATGTCGCGGTCGAGCATCAGACCGCCATCCTGATCCAGCTTGAAACCCGCGCCGCCGTCGAAAACGCCGCCGCCTTTGCCGAGGTCGAGGGGATCGACGGTATCTTCTTTGGCCCCGCCGATATCGCCGCCGATCTGGGCCATCTGGGTCAGACCCTGCACCCCGAGGTTTGGGAGGTGATCCGCCCCGCCGCCAAAACTCTGATGGACAAGGGCATTCCCGTCGGCACGCTGGTGACCGACCCCGATTTCGCCGCCCAACTGCTGAACGAAGGCTTCACCTTTGTCGCCTGCGGCACGGATGTGGGCCTTTTGGCCCAAGGCGCCGACGCGCTGCGCACCAAGGTGCGCGATAAGATTTCTGAGACGTGAAAGGAAGATGTTATGAAATTTAAGAAACTGGTCCTGACAGGCGCCGCAGGGCGGCTTGGCTCCTACCTGCGCGAGCCGCTGGCCGCGATGTGCGAGGAATTGGTCAGCTCCGACATCGCCGAGGACATTGGCAAGCTTTACGACGGTGAGCGTTATCAAAAGGCCGATCTGGCGAACTACGACGAGGTCGCGGCGCTGATGGAGGGCGCCGATATGGTGGTGCATTTCGGCGCCATCGTGGACGAGAAACCCTTCATGGAGCTTCTGGGCCCGAACTTCGTCGGCTCCTACAACGTGTGGGAATCGGCCTATCAGGCCGGGGTGCGGCGGGTGGTCTATGCCTCCTCGATCCACGCCGTGGGGATGCACAAGAAGGCCGATTTCATCGGCATCGATGCGGCCCATAAGCCCGACACCTTCTACGGCCTCGCCAAATGCTTCACCGAAGACCTCGGCTCCATGTACTGGGACAAGCGCCAGCTCGAATCCGTGCATCTGCGCATCCTGAGCGCGGCACAGGTCAACAACGCCCGCGCGCTCGGCTCGTGGCTCAGCTATGACGACCTGATCCAGCTGGTGACCCGCGCGGTGGACACGCCCTCGGTCGGCTTTTCGGTGATCTACGGCGTGTCGAACAACGACCGCGCGCCGGTGGACAACTCGAAAGCCTCTTTCCTCGGGTATCGGCCCAAGGACAACGCCGAGCAATTTGCCGAAAAGGTGCTGGCCGAGGAAGGCGCGGTCGATATCACCGACCCCGGCCAGATGTGCCACGGCGGCCCCTTCGCCAAGGTTGATCTGGGCGAAAGCGGCATCGCGCAGATGACCATCGTCGACGACAAGAAAGAGACCTGACCGCAGGTCGAAAAGGAGGGACCGTCATGAAACTGCAAGACCTCGATATCATCGTGACGGCCCCGCCCGCCCCCGGCTGGGGCGGGCGCTATTGGATCCTCGTGAAACTGACCACCGACACCGGCCTGACCGGCTGGGGCGAATGCTATGCCGCCAGCGTCGGGCCGGGCGCGATGCGCGCGGTGATCAAAGATGTTTTCGCCCGCCATATGCAGGGCGAAAACCCCGAGAATATCGAGTTGATGTTCCGCCGCGCCTATTCCGCGGGCTTTACCCAACGGCCAGACCTGACGGTCATGGGCGCGTTTTCGGGGCTAGAGATCGCCTGTTGGGACATTCTGGGCAAGGACCGCGATCGCCCGGTGCATGCGCTGATCGGCGGGCGCACCAATGATCGGGTGCGCGGCTATACCTACCTCTACCCGCTGCCGCATCACAGCATGGCGGATTTCTGGACCTCGCCAGAGATGGCGGCGGAATCGGCGGCGGATTGCGTGGCGCGCGGCTATACGGCGGTGAAATTCGACCCCGCCGGCCCCTATACGCTGCGCGGCGGGCATATGCCTGCGATGTCGGATATCAGCACCTCGGCGGCGTTCTGCAAGGCCATCCGCGCGGCGGTGGGCGACCGCGCCGACCTGCTCTTTGGCACCCATGGGCAGTTCACCACCGCGGGCGCGATCCGGCTGGGCCAAGCGATCGAACCCTATAGCCCGCTGTGGTACGAAGAGCCGATCCCCCCAGACGCGCCCGAGCAGATGGCCAAGGTCGCGCGCGGCGTGCGCGTCCCTGTGGCCACCGGCGAGCGGCTGACCACCAAGGCCGAATTCGCGCCGCTGTTGCGTGCCGGGGCGGCGGAGATCCTGCAACCGGCGCTTGGCCGTGTGGGCGGCATCGCGGAGGCCAAGAAAATCGCCGCCATGGCCGAGGTCTATAACGCGCAGGTGGCGCCGCATCTCTATGCCGGGCCGGTGGAATGGGCCGCGAATGTGCAGCTTGCCACCGCGATCCCCAACATCCTGATGTGCGAATGTATCGAGACGCCTTTCCATGACAAATTGATCAAAGGGTCGATCCGGGTGGAGGATGGCTTTATTACCGCCCCCGAAGCACCCGGTCTGGGGATCGAAGTGGATGAGGAATTCGCCCGCGCGCATCCTTATACCGGCGACGGGTTGCATCTGGAAATGCGCGAAGAGCCTTGCGATTATGTGAACGGGAATAATTTCCAAGGCGGCGCACCGGCGGAGAGCCACTAAGGGCCATCGCCTGCCCGCGGGTCGGCGATCCAACGTGCCTTCGTGCCGTTTTATGGTTCAACCATGATTGGCTTGAGCAATGTGCCACCCAGCCTCACCAAATCGCCTACCCGGGGGGCGGGCAGGCGATGGCCCGGCGCCTGCGGCTTGTTCCGGGCCGGGTGGCAGAAGCTAACCCTACCCCAGCAAGTCCCGCGCCGCCGCCACGATCCCCTCGCGCGAGGGCAGCGTCGCCGCATAGGCTGGCCCCGTGGCGATAAAACTGTCCTCCGCCGTCAGCTGAGCGAACCTTGCCACACCACGCTCAGCCATCAGCGCCATCAGCGCCTCGGCCTGGCCGCCCGTCCGACGGCATTCGTCCACGATCAGCACCGGACGATCCCCGATGGCCTCGATCAAGGCATCCTCTGGCAAGGGCGCGAGCCAGCGCAGGTCGATCACCCGCGCATCGACGCCCGCCTCGGCCAGATCGCGCGCCGCCTGTTGGCTCAGGTAATGCCCGTTGCCGTAGCTCACGATCGCCAGATCCGCGCCCGCGCCAGACACACCGACCTCGCCCAGAGCGATCCGCCGGTCCGGCGCCGGGTAGTGCCGCATCCAACCGCCGTCCCCGGCCTCCATCAGGTCGCGCATCGGATAGAGCGCGATGGGCTCGACAAAGACCACCACCCGCTGCTCCTCGCGCGCCAGACGATGCGCCTCGCGCAGCATCATCGCGGCCTCGTCCCCGGCAGAGGGGCAGGCGATGACGATGCCCGGAATGTCGCGCAGCACGGCAAGCGAATTGTCGTTGTGGAAATGCCCGCCAAACCCCTTCTGATAGCCCAGCCCCGCGATGCGCAGCACCATCGGGTTGCTCCATTGACCGTTGGAGAAGAACGGCAGGGTCGCCGCCTCCCCGCGCAGCTGATCCTCGGCGTTGTGCAGATAGGCGAGGAATTGGATCTCCGGCATCGGCACGAAGCCATTGTGCGCCATGCCGATCGCCAGCCCGAGGATGCTCTGCTCGTCCAGCAGCGTGTCGATCACGCGACCGGGGCCGAAGCGCGCCTGAAGCTTCTGGGTGACGCCGTAGACCCCGCCCTTGCGGCCCACGTCCTCGCCCATCAGCATGGTCTCGGGATGGGCCAGCATCAGGTCGTGCAGCGCCCAATTGATCAGCCGAGACATCGGCTGCGGATTGTCCATCTGCCCCATGTCACCGCCGAAGGTCTCGGCCCGCGCCTCGGCACTCGGACCGTTGCTGGGCGCGCAGTCGCGCTTGGGCGGCATAAGGCTTGCCATCACGTCCGATGCGGTTTTCAGTCGGGGGCGCTTCACCACCTCATCCGCAGCTTTCGCGACCGCCTCCTGCGTATCGCGGTAGATCGACAGCGCCTCTTCGGCGGGCACACCGGCCTCGACCAACAGCCGCGCGGAATGCAGCAACGGATCGTTGGCCTCGTCGGCCTCGACCTCGGCGCGCGGCAGATAGGAGGTCGCCACATCCGCCCCGGCATGGCCGTAAAGACGCACGGTACGCAGATGCAGGAAGGCGGGCTTGCGGTGCACCCGCACGTAATCCGCCGCCTCCTTCGCCGCCGCATAGGCCGCATGCAGGTCGAGCCCGTCGCCTTCGAAGTACTTCAGCCCCGGCCGCGCCGACATCGAGGCCTTGATCCAGCCCGTCGGCGTCTTGGTCGAAATGCCGATGCCATTGTCCTCGCAGACAAACAGAAGCGGCAGCGGCACGCCCTGAACGGCGGTCCAGCAGGCGGCATTGATCGCGCCCTGCGCGGTGGAGTGGTTGGCCGAGGCATCACCAAAGCTGCACATGGCGATGCCATCGCGCGGCAGGATAGCATGTTCGGGCCGGTGCCGCCGCGCCATGCCAATGGAATGCGCCGCCCCCACCGCCTTGGGCAGGTGGCTGGCGATGGTCGAGGTCTGCGGCGGGATCATCAGCGGGCGCGAGCCCAGCACCTTGTGCCGCCCGCCGCTGGTCGGATCCTCCGCCGAACAGGCAAAACTGAGCAGCATGTCGCGCATCATGTCCTGCCCGCCGGCCTGATCGGCCCGGGCGATCTGGAAGGCCGCGTCGCGGTAATGCAGGAAGGCGATGTCGTCGACGCGCAGCGCCGCCGCCACCGCCGCCATCCCCTCGTGGCCGGATGAGCCGATGGTATAGAAGCCCTGCCCCTCTTTCTGCATGACGCGGCTGTGCAGGTCGAGCGCCCGGCTCAGCACCTGCGCGCGGTAAAGCTGCTCCAACTGGCCGCGATCAAGCGCCTTGTGCGGGGAGGTGGAAACGGGAAAATCCCCCGCCGCAACGCGACGGAGGAAGTTCTCATGAACGATGGCAACGCGGTCCATGGGGCCTCTTGGAATAGAAATTAATCGCTCTCGGCGAGAGCGTGTCGGCCAGAAAGAAAGGCGCCGCCCCTCTTTCTGGCCATAAATATTTTGGAGTCCGGTGGCCGGGGGGTGCCCCCCCCGAAGCCGGTGTTTAGAAGAACGCCTGCAGGCCGGTCTGGGCGCGGCCCAGGATCAGCGCGTGCACGTCGTGGGTGCCCTCATAGGTGTTCACCGTCTCAAGGTTCATCATGTGGCGGATCACCTGGAACTCACCCGAGATGCCGTTGCCGCCGTGCATGTCACGCGACATGCGCGCGACGTCGAGCGCCTTGCCGCAGTTGTTGCGCTTCACGATTGAGATCATCTCGGGCGCGGCATTGGCGGCATCCATCAGGCGGCCCACCTGCAGCGAGCCCTGCAGGCCGAGCGAAATCTCGGTCATCATGTCGGCCAGCTTCTTCTGGAACAGCTGGGTTTGCGCCAGCGGTTTGTTGAACTGCTTGCGGTCCAGCCCGTATTGCAGCGCGGCGTGCCAGCAGAACTCGGCAGCCCCCATCGCGCCCCAAGAGATGCCGTAGCGCGCACGGTTGAGACAGCCGAAGGGCCCTTTCAGACCCTGCACATTCGGCAGCAGCGCGTCTTCGCCCACTTCGACACCGTCCATGACGATCTCGCCGGTGATCGAGGCGCGCAAAGAAAGCTTGTTGCCCACCTTCGGCGCGCTCAGACCCTTCATGCCCTTTTCCAGCACGAAACCACGGATCTTGCCGTCATGGGCTTCGGACTTGGCCCAGACCACGAAGACATCGGCGATGGGCGAGTTCGAAATCCACATCTTCGAGCCGGTGAGCTTGTAGCCGTTCTCGGTCTTCACGGCGCGGGTCTTCATGCCCGCAGGGTCGGAGCCCGCATCGGGCTCGGTCAGGCCAAAGCAGCCGATCCATTCGCCCGAGCAAAGCTTGGGCAGGTATTTCTGGCGCTGCTCTTCGGAGCCGTAGGCGTAGATCGGGTACATGACGAGGCTCGCCTGCACCGACATCATCGACCGGTAGCCGCTGTCGACACGCTCAACCTCACGGGCGACGAGACCGTAGGAGACGTAGCTGCCGCCCAAGCCGCCGTATTCCTCGGGGATGGTGACGCCGAGGAGGCCCATCTCGCCCATCTCGCGGAAGATCTCCGGATCGGTCTTTTCCTCGGCGAAGGCTTCGATGACGCGCGGCTGCAGCTTTTCCTGCGCATAGGCGCGGGCGGAATCGCGGATCATGCGCTCGTCTTCGGTCAATTGGCTGTCGAGGCGGAAGGGATCCTGCCAGTCGAAGGTTCCAAGATCGGGTTTGTCCTTGGCGCGCAGCTTGGGGGCGTCAGCGGTCATGATGCATCCTTTCGGGTGATGTGATTTGCGGCAGTATTGCAAATCGGCGGCGCGAACTCTATCGCTGCTTTGTCCTGAGTTCATGAGAAAAAGTCATATGATCGCGCCGCGCCGCTTCCTGCCTTCGATCTCGGCCCTGCTGTCCTTCGAGGCGGTCGTGCGGCTCGGCACCGCCACGGCGGCGGCGCAGGAATTGAACCTCACGCAGAGCGCGGTCAGCCGTCAGATCAAGACGCTGGAGGAACAATTGGGCGTGACGCTGATGATCCGTCAGGGCCGCCGCCTGACCCCGACGCAGGCGGGGTTGGATTATGTAACGCAGGTGCGCGACATCCTGAACCGGCTGGCGCAGGCCTCGGTCTCGGCGCGGACGAACCCCACGGGGGGCACGTTGAATCTGGCGATCCTGCCGGCCTTCGGGATGCATTGGCTGGCCCCGCGCCTGCGCGATTTCGCGCGGGATCACCCGGAGGTGACGGTGAACCTATCGACCCGGCTGCGGCCCTTCGCCTTTGCGGGCAGCCGATTCGACGCCGCCATTCATTTTGGTCATGAAGATTGGCCCGGCGTGCGCTACCTGCCGCTTTTGCCGGAAACGGTGGTGGCGGTCTGCGCGCCCGACCTGCTGCCCGCACCTTTGGAGGATGCGCGCGACGTGCGGCATTTGCCTCTGCTTCATCTGGAGACCCGCCCGCGCGGATGGGCACGCTGGCTGTCCTCGCTCGGGGTGACGGATGAGCCGCCCGGCGGCATGATGTTCGATCAATTCTCGACCATGGCGCAGGCGGCTATTCACGGGCTGGGGGTGGCGCTGCTGCCGACCTTTTTCGCCCGCCCCTATCTACGCGACGGGCAATTGGTGCTGGCCGCCTCGCCCACCACGCAGAGCATCGGGAACTACTACCTCGTCTGGCCCGACGACCGGGATGAGACGGCGGCGCTTGCGTCATTCCGCGGCTGGCTGGCGCAGCAGGCAGAGCCTGCGACGGCGGGATGATCGCCTCAACACTGGCCTAAGTTGTGCCGCATTTACCTTGTATGAAACCGGCTAACCCGCCCACATCGGGCGTTCCAAAGGAGCAGATGATGCTAAGTTCATACCGCAAAAGCGCCGGCGCTCTGGCCCTTGCCCTGAGCCTCTGCGCCGCTGGCGCCATGGCTGAAAGCCGCAACGTGCTGATCGTTGATGGCGCCTATTTCCCATCGCTGTCTCATGTGCAGCCGGGCGATCAGGTGGTCTTTACCAACAACGCCACCGGCAGCCATACGATCACCGGCCAGGACGAGGCATGGACCAGCGGGCCGATCCCGGTGAACGGCAGCTACACGCTCGACATCACCGCACAGACCCCGACAGCGTTCAGCGGGCAGACCTTGGAAGAGCCTGCATTCGAAGGGGCGATCAGCTTCGACTGAGCCCGTCCACGACCTCAGCCATTCAAAGCCCCGCTTGCGACAGCGGGGCTTTGTCATTTCAGCGCTTGGCCTTACTGGGCAAAAACGCGGTCCATATTGGCGAAACCCTTGACCTCGATCGGATTGCCCGACGGGTCACGGAAGAACATGGTCGCCTGCTCGCCCGGCTCCCCCTCGAAACGCAGCGAAGGTTCAATCACGAAGTCGACCTCAGCCCCCTTCAGCCGCTCCGCCAGCGCCTTCCAATCTTCCATCCGCAGGACGACGCCCAGATGCGGCATCGGCACCATGTGCTCACCGACCTTGCCGGTAGCCTCCGTCTTGAAAGGTTCACCCAGATGCATGGAGATCTGGTGGCCGAAGAAGGAATAATCGACCCAAGTCTCGGTCGAGCGGCCTTCGGTGCAGCCCAGAACATCGCCGTAGAAGGCGCGGGTCTCATCAAGGTCGCGGACGTTATAGGCAAGGTGGAAAGGGGTGAGCATAGCGGTCTCCTGTTTGGTTACCGCATGTGTATCCCTTGGCGGGAGAGGTGCAAGGGGCGGTAGGTTTGTGCGGGCTTGGCAGCGGGCGCAATAGCCCGAAATCAAGGGCGCACGCCCGCCGGGCAGCGCCGGACCGCCCGCATCGGCAGGCTGTGCCCGGCTACTCGCAAACAAAAAGGGCGCGCCCCACCGGACACGCCCTTTCGCTCAGGTGAGTGAGCTTACTTTATCTTGATACGGCCATCGGTATAGGGCTTGTAGCTGCCATTCTTCGCCAGATACTCCGCCGTCACATCCGCCAGATCCGGGCCGAAGTCATAGGCATTCTCGGCGTCCTTGAACATCGCGTAGCCGTCGCCGCCATTGCGGACATAGTTGTTGGACACGGCGCCATAGGTCTTTTCGGGATCAACCGGTTCGCCGCCCACCATGACATCGCTGATGCGGCTGCCGGGCTCGGCCTTGGGATCAAAGGTATAAGACATGCCCGCCACCTGCGGGAAACGGCCTGCGCCGTCTTCCAACTGGCTCACCCCGTTTTCCAGCGCTTCGACGAGCGTGGCGCCGCTGATCTGGAAGGTCGAGAGTGTGTTCTGGAACGGCAGCACCGTCAGCACCTCGCCCATGGTCACCTCGCCCGCGTCGATGGAGGCACGCAGACCGCCCGCGTTGGAGATCGCCACGTCGATGCCCTGATCCTTCACCCGGTCCAGCATGGCGGCGGAGACAAGATTGCCCATGGCGCATTCCTGCGCGCGGCAGATGTCACGGCTGCCTTCGATGGTTTCCGACGTCTCGGCCACGACCTTCTGGCGCAACTCCTCCAGCGGGGCGGCGCGCTCGGCCACCAGATCGACCGTCGCCTGATCCTCTTCGACCGAGGCATCGAGCAGGATCGGATCGCCGGAGATCGCGGTCACCTCGCCCGCATCGTCGAAGGTGACATTCACCTCGCCCAGATATTTACTGTAGGCATAGGCCTGCACGATCGGCACGTCATTGACCATGGTCGGGTACGCGCCCTCGGCCCGTTCCTCGCTGTTGCTCAGAAGCGTGTGGGAATGGCCACCCACGATCAGGTCGACGCCGGTCAACTCTTCGGCAAGCCGTTTGTCGGCGGCAAGGCCCAGATGTGTAAGCAGGATGATCTTGTTAACCCCATCCTCGGTCAGCGCGTCGATCTCGGCCTGTGCCGCATCCGCTGCCGGAGAGAAGATCACCTCCGCCCCGGGCGAAGAGGTCTCAGGCGTGTCTTCGGCAAGGACGGAAACGATGCCGATCCGCTCTCCCCCAACCTCAACCACGGTGGATTTGCCGATCTCGCCCTCCAGCCCCTCGACACCGCTGACGTCGATATTGGCCGAGAGCACGGGGAAATCGACCTTGGCCACGAAATCGGCCAGCCCCTCGGGGCCGTCGTCGAACTCGTGGTTGCCCACGGCCATCACGTCATAGTCGAGCTTCGTCATGAACTCGGCTGCCATATCTCCCTTGTAGCGGGTGTAGAAAAGCGAGCCTTGGAACCAGTCGCCCGCATCCAGCAGCAGGTGGTTCTCGCCCGCGCGTTCGCGGGCGGCTGCGATGGCGGTGACCATCCGCGCGACGCCGCCAAAGCATTTGCCCTCGGCATTGTCCTCGGCGCCACAGGGGCCGTCATATTTGCTGATCGGCTCGAACCGGTCGTGGAAATCATTGGTGTGCAGAATGGTCAAATTATACTCGGCCGCCGCCATGCCGCTGGTCAAAGCCAGCGCGGCGGTCGCGGTCAGGAATCGTTTCATGATAGTTCCCCTGTTGCTTGTTATGCCGGTATCGTGGCGCGGGGTTTGGCCCGTGTCAAAGGTCATATGACCTGCCCTATGGTCACCCGCGGGTCTTGACCCCGCCCCGCCCGGCGGGCATCAGAAGCCATGCTGATTTTCAAGATATTCCGAGCAGACGAATGGGCTGCGCTGCGCAAGAACGGGGTCTCGGACGGGGCGCCGATCGACGTTACCGATGGCTATGTGCATTTCTCCACCGCCGAACAGGCAGCGGAAACCGCAGCCAAACATTTCAAGGGGGAGGACGGTCTCTTCCTCCTCGCGCTTGAGGCCGACGCTCTGGGCGATGCGCTGAAATGGGAACCCTCGCGCGGCGGCGCGCTTTTCCCCCATCTCTTCCGCCCGCTCAAGATCGAGGACGTGGTCTGGGCGCAGCCCTTGCCGCTGGTGGATGGCGTGCATGAATTCCCCGCAGGATTGGGCGAGGCCAGCAAATGATGCCGCTCTTGGAAAGGCTGGGCCTGCGGGCGCTGCACCGGGTCGATCCCGAAGCGGCCCATGCACTGGCGATCCGCGCGCTGCGGGCGGGGCTTGCGCCTGCGCCGGGGCCGCAGACTTCGGCGCGGCTGCACACCACGCTTGCGGGTCTGGACCTGCCGAACCCTGTCGGGCTGGCGGCGGGGTTTGACAAGAACGCCACCGCGATCGCCCCCCTCTCCCGCGCCGGTTTCGGCTTTGTCGAAGTGGGGGCTGCCACGCCCCTGCCCCAGCCCGGCAATCCGCGCCCGCGCCTGTTTCGCCTGACCGAGGACCGCGCCGCGATCAACCGTTTCGGCTTTAATAATGAGGGGATGGAGGCGATCTGCGCCCGGCTTTCGCGCCGGGGTGCGGGGGTGCCGGTGGGGCTGAACCTTGGCGCGAACAAAACCAGCAAGGACCGCGCCGCCGACTTTGCCCGCGTGATGACCGCCGCGCGCAATCACGTCGATTTCGCGACGGTCAATGTCTCCTCCCCCAATACCGAGAAGCTGCGCGACCTTCAGGGCAAAGCGGCGCTCTCGGCCCTGCTCGAAGGGGTGATGGACGTGCGCGGCGCCACCCCGGTTTTCCTGAAAATCGCCCCCGATCTCAGCGAAGCCGAGATTGAGGATGTGGCCGAGGTTGCCCAAAATTCGGGCGTTGCTGCCATCATCGCGACCAATACCACCCTCGACCGGAGGGGCCTTGCCAGCGCCCATGCGGGCGAGGCGGGTGGCCTGTCCGGTGCGCCGCTGTTCGAACGTTCGACCCGCGTCTTGGCGCGGCTGGCGGGGCTGACGGATATTCCGCTGATCGGCGTCGGCGGGGTGTCGGACGCGCAGACCGCCTATGCCAAGATCTGCGCCGGGGCCTCGGCCCTGCAACTCTACACCGCGCTGGTCTTCGGTGGTCTCGGACTGGTGCGAGAGATCTCCACCGGGCTGGATGCGCTCTTGGCCCGCGATGGTTTCGCCAACGTGGTCGAGGCCGTGGGCAGCAAACGCGAGGATTGGCTATGATCACCCTATGGCACAACCCGCGCTGTTCGAAATCGCGGCAGGCGCTGGCCCTGATCGAAGCGGCGGGAGTGGAGGCAACCCCGCGCCGCTACCTCGAAGACGCGCCGACACGGGATGAGATCATCGCCGCCCGTGATGCCCTTGGCCTGCCCGTGATCGAGATGATGCGGACGGGCGAGACGCTGTTCAAAGAATTGGGTCTCCGCAAAGACAGCCCCGAAGAGACGCTGATCGACGCCATGGCCGCCCATCCGATCCTGATCGAACGCCCCATCGCCTTTGGCAATGGCCGCGCCGTGATCGGCCGCCCGCCCGAAGCGGTACAGGCGCTGCTCTAGCCCGCCGCGCGTTCCAAGGCCGGGTAGCGCAGCGCCAGCGTGATGCCGCGCACCACGAAGGACACCAGAAGCGATATCCAAAGCCCGTGATTGCCCAAGCTCGGCACCAGTGCCAGCGCGGCCACGGCATAGATCAGAAACGACACCAGCATCATATTGCGCATGTCGCGCGACCGCGTGGCGCCGATGAAGATACCGTCGAACATATAGGCCGCACAGCCCAGCAGCGGCGCCGCAACCATATAGGGCAGATAGACCCGGGCGAGGTCTTGCACCTGCGGGGCCTTGGCCATCAGGTCGATAATCGCGCCGCCGCTGACCGCAAAGACCACCGCCAACAGCAGGCTGACCAACAGCGCCCAAGCGGAGGTCAGCACTGCCCCGCGCCGCAGGACATCGCGCTGCCCCGCGCCGTAGGCCCGGCCAATGATCGCCTCGGCGGCGAAGGCGAAACCGTCCAGCCCGTAGGAGGTGATCATCAGGAATTGCAGCAGCACCTGATTGGCCGCCAAGGTCACATCGCCCAGGCCCGACCCCATGAACAGGAAGGAGACAAAGATCGCCTGCAACAAAAGCGAGCGGATCAGGATATCGGTGTTCACCTGCATCATGCGCGTCCAGCGCGGCCCGTCAAAGACCTGCGCCCAATCGCGCCAGGCCACCCCCGCGAAAGCCGCGCGGCAGAACCACAGGCCCAAGGCCGCCCCGCTCCATTCCGCAAGGAAGGTGGCGATGGCCACGCCCTCCACGCCCCAGCCGAGGCCCAGCACGAACCACAGATCCAGCAGGATGTTCAGCCCGTTCATCCAGACCTGCAAGACCAGCACGGCGCGGCTGCGCTCCTGCGCAATGAGCCAGCCGGTGATCGCATAGATCGAGATCGCGGCGGGCGCAGACCAGATGCGGATTGCCATATATTGCCGCGCCAGCCCCTCGACCTCGGGCGATCCGGGGGCGGTTTGGAACGCGGCCCAGAAAAGCGGCCATTGCAGCGCCATCAAAGCCAGCCCCGCGCCTGCGCCGATCAAAAGCCCGCGCGTCAGCAGTGCAGCGACCTCGCCCTCTTCGCCATTGCCCGCCGCCTGCGCGGTGAGGCCCACCGTGCCCATCCGCAGAAAGCCGAAAATCCAGTAGAGCGCCGAGAGGATGATCGCCCCCAGCCCCACCGCGCCAATGGGGGCGGCAGCGCCCATCTGCCCCACTACGCCGGTATCGACCGCCCCGAGGATCGGCACGGTGGCGTTGGAGATGACAATGGGAACCGCGATCTTGAGCACGCGGCGGTGGGTCACCACATCGCGCGCCGCCAGCGTGCCACGCTCAACCGCGCGCACCTCTGCGTCGGTCAGCGGCTCGGTCTCTGATTGCGGCTCAGCCACGCCGTTGCGGCATCAGGAAATGGCCCGTGGCCTGCGCGAAAATACGGCTGCGGTTGTCCTGCCATGCCTCGACATGGACGCTGGCGTAGCGCCGGCCCGAGCGGTTGATCCGCGCCCGCGCATAGGCATCGCGCGGCAGGCCCGACCGCAGGTAATCGACGGTGAAATCGATCGTTTTGGGCAGCCGGGGCAGATGGTCGGCATCCAGATTGTCCAGATCGAGCGCGCCGCTTTCCATGTCCTCCCAGATCAGCCCCCAACTGAGGGTGATGATCGCGGTCGCCTCAAGAAAGGCCGCCGTGGCCCCGCCATGCAGAGCGGGCAGGATCGGGTTGCCGATCAGCTGCTCGGAAAAGGGCATGATGCCGGTCAGCTCATCGCCACGGCGCTCGAACTCGATGCCCAGAAAGCGAATATAGGGCACGCCCTCGACCATGGCGCGCAGCACCCCGTCGCGGCGTTGCTTGATGACCTGAACCGGCTCCGGCTTGCGACGTGTGGTCATGTGTGCCCCTCCACGGTGAAAGTGCCGGTCGCCGTGGCGACAAGGTTGTCGGCGTCCTCATCCGTCGTCGTGGCCCGCACGAAGGCGACCGAACGGGTGACGTGATAGCAGGTCGCGCGGGTTATGATCGTCTGCCCCGGTGTGGCCGCGCGCAGATATTCAATCCTAAGATCCATTGTGGCAGTGGCCGCCGGGTTGCTGGGGTGGCTCATCACCGCAGCCCCGCAGCAGGTGTCCATCAGCGCCGAGACCGCCCCGCCGCTGATCACCCCGGTCTGCGGGTCACCGATCAGCTTTTCGTCATAGGGCATGGTGATCACGGCAGAGCCATCGCCCAACTCCTGCAACTCCATCCCCAGTGCCATGGAATGGGGCAGCGCCTGAATGAACTGTCGCGCCAGCTTTAATTTGTCGGACATGCAACCCAACCCTCTGCCTCTGGTTTCGTCCTTTATCAGGGCGAGATAGCCAAAGGGCAAGTCCGCCTGTTGCGCATCCCCGCGCGTGACCATAGTTTGCCGGAAGGGAGAAGATGCTTTGGACGATGAACGCCTGACTTTCAAAGAGATGTGCGCGGCATTTGACGTGACGCCACGCACGTTGCGCTATTACGAGTATATCGAATTGCTGCAACCGCACCGTGAGGGGCGCTCGCGTTTCTATGGCCCGCGCGAACGGGCGCGGATGAAGCTGATCCTGCGGGGCCGCAAGTTCGGCTTCGCGCTGGAGGACATCCGCCAGTGGCTGCTGATCTACGAAAAAGAGGGGACCGAGGCGCAGATGCGCACTTGGGTCACCATGGCCGATGGTCAATTGGAAGAGCTGGCCGAGCAGCGCCGCCAGCTGGACGAAGCCATGGCGGAATTGCAAAAGCTGCGCGATGACACCGCCGCGGCCATCGCCTTAGACAAGGGCTAAGCGCCGGGCTCAGCGGCTGTTGCGCTGCGCCAATTGCGCGATCAGCATCTGCAGGTCCGCCGTGATGCGGATGAGATCGGACACCACATCCGCGCTTACGTCACCGGCCAGATCGAACGCGGCGTTTTCAATGGTCTCGGACGCGCCTTTCAGCTCGGCCACCACGCGCGCGCGTGTCTCATTCACGCAACCGTTTTCGGCCCCGCTACCTGCCTGCTCTGGTTTTTCTGACATGCCTCGTGCCTCTTTAGGTCGAGCGCCCGCACCTATAACGCCCAGGACATGGGGTCATGTCACGCAGTCACGCCACAACGACGCAAGGTCAACCTTGCGCTAGGGCGCGCCCTCTTTCGGGCGGCGCAGCAGCCCCGCGCCGAGCCCGCGAATGGCCGCAGTGGTGCGGTCGTTCACGTCAAGTTTGGAGAAAATCCGCCGCACGATCGTATCGACCGTATGAGGCGAAATCCCAAGGATCTCGGCAATGACCCCGTTGCTCTTGCCCGTGGCAATCCACTCCAACACTTCGACCTCGCGCGGGGACAGGCCGAAATCACGCGGCGATTGGCTTTCGGCCAAGGCGCAATAGCGCAGATGCGCGATTTGTGCGGCGCTGAGAAGCTTATACAGCCCCCCCGGGGACAGCCGCGCCTGTTTCGCGGCAAAGCCCAGCCCCACCACGGCGGAATCCCCACCCGGGCCATGCACCCTGAGCGACACGCCGTCATTCGGATAACGCCGCATCAACCCTTTCATATAGTGGTCTTCCGCAGCAGTCAGCCGCGCCGTGCGGGCCACATCGGACCAGTAGATCGGCATCACCTGCTGTCGGGCCAGCGCCTCGACCGGGCTTTCGCGCAGTTTCTCAACATCCAGAAATTGCGAATGCCACTGCGCCCCCACCGTGCCCGTGCCGTCGAACTTATAAAGGATCGCAGGCGCGCCGGGGCTGTCGCCATGATAGCTGACCAGATCAATTCCAAGCCGCTGATAGTAGCCAAGACCGCAGGCCAGAATGCCCGCCGCACTTGTGGCGTTCTGCGCACAGTGGACCAGCGCGTCCAGCGTCGTCGGCCCGCTTTGATCGAGGTTTGCCATCTCCCACCCGTTCTGATGCCCAGCGCCATGAGGGCGGCGCACGCCCGCCAGCCTTTCAAACCTAAATGAAATTCCCCTGCGCATAAAGTGACGCAACGTATCACTTACGTCAACGTCAACTCCCATTGTATCAGAGGGACCAGCCCCCAACTGAAGTCATGAAACGACGATTGGAGAGTGATGAGATGACTGCCGACACGCTGACCATTCGCCAGATGTGCGACGCTTTCGAAGTAACCCCCCGCACCCTGCGGTTCTACGAAGCGAAAGAGCTGCTCTTCCCGTTGCGCGAGGGCCAGAAACGCCTTTTCACCAAAAGCGACCGCGCTCGGCTCAAGCTGATTCTGCGTGGCAAACGCTTTGGCTTCAGCCTCGAAGAAATCCGCCAGCTGCTCGACCTTTATCATATGGGCGACCAGCAGCAGACGCAGATCGCCGCAGCCTATGAGATCGCCCGCGCCCGTCTGGCCGACCTCGAGTCGCGCCGCGAAGAGCTGAAC
Source organism: Sulfitobacter sp. 1A15299 (assembly GCF_043556915.1). Taxonomy (NCBI): domain Bacteria; kingdom Pseudomonadati; phylum Pseudomonadota; class Alphaproteobacteria; order Rhodobacterales; family Roseobacteraceae; genus Sulfitobacter; species Sulfitobacter sp. 1A15299. Next base: position 49,410 of record NZ_JBIFFJ010000015.1, read on the forward strand.
GAGGCCATCGAAGACCTCAAGGACCAGTTGAAATGGGGGGGAAAGATGATCGCCTCCATGAACCAACCCCGCCGCGCCGCCGAATAACCCCGGCGACGCCGCCGCTTACATCCATAAAAAGACGACCCGGAGAGCAAAGATGCCCAGTTACACAGCCCCCACCAAAGACCTGCAATTCGTTCTGCACGACGTGCTGAAGGTGACCGAAAGCAAGACCCCCGGCTATGATGAGCTGGAGCCTGATTTCACCTCTGCCATCCTCGAAGAGGCAGGCAAGCTCACCTCCGAAGTGCTCGCCCCGCTGAACGTCGTGGGCGACAAGGAAGGCTGCCGTTTGGAAAACGGCGTCGTCTATACGCCCAAGGGTTTCAAGGAAGCCTTTGAAAAGGTGAAGGAAGGCGGCTGGACCGGCCTCGACATGCCCGAAGCCTATGGCGGGCAGAACATGCCCTACGTCCTCGGCACCGCCGTGGGGGAGATGTTCTCGGCGGCGAACCAAGCCTTCACCATGTACCAAGGTCTGACCCATGGCGCGGCCTCGGCGATCCTCGCTCATGGCACCGATGCGCAAAAAGACACCTATCTGCCCAAGATGGTCTCCTGCGAATGGACCGGCACCATGAACCTGACCGAGCCGCATTGCGGCACCGATCTGGGCCTGATGCGCACCAAGGCAGCGCCGCAGGACGACGGCAGCTACAAGATCTCTGGCCAGAAGATCTTCATCTCCTCGGGCGAGCATGACATGGCAGACAACATCATCCACCTCGTGCTGGCCAAGATCGAGGGCGGCCCCGAGGGCATCAAGGGCGTGTCGCTCTTCATCGTGCCGAAGTTCATGGTCAACGAAGATGGGTCTTTGGGGGAGCGCAACGGCGTCTCCGTCGGCTCCATCGAAGAGAAGATGGGCATCCATGGCAACTCGACCTGCGTGATGAACTACGACGGCGCAACCGGCTATCTCTTGGGCACCGAACACAAGGGCATGCGCGCCATGTTCACCATGATGAACGAAGCCCGCGTCGGCGTTGGCATGCAGGGTCTGGCACAGGCCGAGGTGGCCTATCAAAACGCCCTCGAATACGCCAAGGACCGTCTTCAAGGCCGCGCCGTCACCGGTGCCGTCGCCCCCGAAAAACCCGCCGACCCGCTGATCGTGCACCCCGACATCCGTCGTTCGCTGATGGATCAGAAAAGCTTTGTCGAAGCCGCCCGTGCCTTCATCCTCTGGGGAGCCACGATGATCGACGCGGCGCACCGCGCCGAGGACAAGGACGCTGATGGCCTGGTGTCGCTGCTGACGCCGGTCATCAAGGGCTTCCTGACCGACCAAGGCTACGACATGACTGTGAAGGCCCAGCAGGTCTACGGCGGCCACGGCTATATCGAGGAATGGGGCATGTCCCAATTCACCCGTGACGCCCGCATCGCTCAGATCTACGAAGGGGCCAACGGCGTGCAGGCGCTTGACCTCGTGGGCCGCAAACTGGCGCAGGACGGCGGCAAGCACGTCATGGCTTTCTTCGACCTCGTGAAAGGCTTCATCAAAGAGAACGCAGGTCAGGATGCCGAATTCGACGCGGCCTTCCTTGAGCCGCTGAAGGCGGCCAGCAAGGATCTGCAATCGGCGGGCATGTACTTCATGCAGAACGGCATGAAGAACCCCAACAATGCGCTCGCCGGCTCCAATGACTTCATGCATATGTTCGGCCATGTCTGCCTCGGCCTGATGTGGGCCAAGATGGGCCTGGCGGCGAAAGAAGCATTGAAGAACGGCAGCGACGACGCCACCTTCTACGAGACCAAGCTCGCCACCGGCCGCTACTATATGGCGCGCCAACTGCCCGCCACGGCCCTGCATCTGACACGCATCCAATCGGGCGCGGATACGGTCATGGCGTTGGAGGCCGCAAACTTCTAAAACGGGGGGTGGGGGCACACCCCCCACCCTGCCCAACACCCGGAGAGACCATGCCCAAACGCTTCCGCCTGACCCGCCGCTTCCCCGTCGCCATGACCGAGGAAGGCTACCGCAGGCTGAAGAAGTTCAGCACCGACGCAGGTCTTGATGAGGGGGAAGCGCTGTCGTTCCTGTTCGAGAATTTCAACTCGGTCATGAACGCGGAAAACCTGACCGCGCGGCTGCGCCTGTTCAACGCCGAACTGGACGCCCGCAAACGCTGAACCCTTGGGGAGGGGGCCGGAGATGCAGACCAAGACATCCAGCTGGATGACCGAAGAACACCAGATGATCGCCGATATGACGGCGCAGTTCATCAACACCGAATGGGCGCCGCATTTCGAGAAATGGCGCAAGCAGGGCCAAATGGACCGCGACACCTGGGCCCAGGCCGGGGAACTCGGCCTGCTCTGCCCCTCGGTGCCCGAGGAATACGGCGGTGCTGGCGGTGACTTCGGCCACGAAGCGGCGATCCTGATCGAAGGCTCGCGCGCCAATCTCGCCTCTTGGGGCCACGGCATTCACTCCGGCATCGTGGCGCATTACATCCTCGCCTATGGCACCGAGGACCAGAAAAAACGCTGGCTGCCCAAGATGGTCTCGGGCGAGCTGGTCGGCGCGCTGGCGATGACCGAACCTTCGACCGGCTCGGACGTGCAGCGCATCAAGACCAAGGCGATCCGCGAAGGCAATGCCTACCGGCTCTCGGGGCAGAAGACCTTCATCACCAACGGCCAGCACGCCAATCTGATCATCGTGGCGGCCAAGACCGACCCCAAGGAAGGCTCCAAAGGCGTCAGCCTCGTGGTTGTGGAGACCGACAAGGCCGAGGGCTTCCAGCGCGGCCGCAACCTCGACAAGATCGGCCTGCATGCCGCCGACACTTCCGAGCTCTTCTTCGACAGTGTCGAAATCCCGCCCGAAAACATCCTTGGCCAGGAAGAAGGCCAAGGCTTCTACCAGATGATGCAGCAACTGCCGCAGGAGCGCCTGATCATCGGCTGCGGCGCGGTCGGGGCCATGGAAGGCGCCGTGGCGCGCACGGTCCAATATTGCAAGGAACGCGAAGCCTTCGGCGGCCCGCTGACCCAGTTCCAGAACACGCGCTTCCAACTGGCCGAAGTGAAGACCAAGACCGCCGTGGCCCGCGCCTTTCTCGACGAATGCATCGCGGAACACCTGCGCGGCGAGCTTAGCGTCGACAAGGCGGCGATGCAGAAATACTGGCTCACGGACACCCAAGGCGAGGTGCTCGATGTCTGCTTGCAGATGCACGGCGGCTACGGCTTCATGCAGGAATACGCCGTGGGCGAAATGTGGGCCGACGCGCGGGTGCAACGCATCTACGGTGGCACCAATGAGATCATGAAGGAACTGATCGCGCGCAACCTCTGACCGCGCGCGGATTGAAACACCGGCGCTGAGGTATTTGCAAAAGGATGAAGATAAGGCGCCCCCTGCCCCCTTCATCCTTTCATAAATACCGTCCGACATTTCAGCGGGCGCCGACAGAAGAGGAGGAATGACAGGTGACCATCCAACTTTATTGCTTTGGCGAATCTGGCAATGCCTACAAGGCGGCGCTGGCGCTTGAATTGTCGGGGCTCGGCTGGGCGCCGGTGAAGGTGGACTTCTTCGGCGGCGAGACGCGCCACCCCGACTACCGCGCGCAGATCAACAACATGGGCGAGGCGCCGGTGATGATCGACGGCGATCTTCGGCTCACCCAATCGGGCGTGATTCAAGATTACGTCGCGGAAAAGTCGGGCAAATTCGGCGGGCGCGACGCGACGGAACGGCGCGAGATCCTGCGATGGGTGCTATGGGACAACCACAAGCTCAGCTCCATGGCCGGGATGACACGTTTCCTGATGAACTTCCTGCCCGAAGACAAACGCCCCGCCGAAGTCATCGCCTTCAACCAAGGTCGGCTCAAGGCGGCCTACGGCGTGCTGAACGACCATCTCGACGGCCGCGACTGGATCGTGGGCAGCGACATCACCAACGCGGACCTCAGCTGCTGCGGGTATCTTTATTACCCCGAGCCTTTCGGCTTTGATCGCAGCGACTGGCCCCATATCGACGCGTGGCTCACGCGTCTGAGCGAAACACCGGGCTGGAAAGCCCCGTATGATTTGATGCCCGGCAGCCCAGCTGACCGCGCCTGACCCGGAGGACATGACATGACCCAAGACGTATACATCTACGACGCCCTGCGCACCCCGCGCGGCAAGGGCCGCAAGGACGGCGCGCTGCACGAGGTGACCTCGCTGCGGCTGTCGGCGCAGACCCTGAACGCCGTGAAGGAGCGCAACAACCTCGAGGGCCATGCCGTCGAGGACGTGATCTGGGGCAATGTCACCCAGGTGATGGAACAGGGCGGCTGCCTGGCGCGCTCGGCGGTGCTGGCCTCGGACCTCGATGAGCGCATCCCGGGTCTTGCCATCAACCGCTTCTGCGCGTCGGGCATGGAGGCCGTGAACCTTGCTGCCAATCAGGTAAAGGGCGGCGCCGGCAACGGCTATATCGCCGGCGGTGTTGAGATGATGGGCCGCGTCGCCATGGGCAGCGATGGTGCCGCGATTGCCGTGGACCCGACGCTGGCGATGGAGAAATACTTCGTGCCGCAGGGCATCTCGGCGGATATCATCGCCACCGAGTTCGGCTTTTCGCGTGACGAGGCCGACCAGCTGGCCATGCAGTCCCAGCAGCGCGCCGCGCGGGCCTGGGAAGAGGGCCGCTTCGACAAGTCCGTCATCACCGTGCGCGACCAGAACGGCCTCGCGATCCTTGACCGCGACGAATACATGCGCCCGCAGACCGACATGCAATCCTTGGGCGGCTTGACCCCAGCGTTCCAGCAGATGGGTGAGGTCATGCCCGGCTTCGACAAAGTCGCGCTGATGAAATACCCCCATCTGGAACGGATCAACCACATCCACCACGCGGGCAACTCGAGCGGCATCGTGGACGGCGCTGCCGCCGTCCTGATCGGCAACAAGGAGTTCGGCGAACAGCACGGGCTGAAGCCCCGCGCCCGCATCCGCGCCACCGCCAAGATCGGCACCGATCCCACCATCATGCTGACCGGCCCGGTGCCGGTGACCGAAAAAATCCTCAAGGACAACGGCATGACCATCGGCGACATCGACCTCTTCGAGGTCAACGAGGCCTTCGCCGCCGTGGTGCTGCGCTTCATGCAGGCTTTCGACGTGGATGACAGCAAGGTCAACGTGAACGGCGGCGGCATCGCCATGGGCCACCCCCTGGGCGCCACCGGTGCGATGATCATCGGCATCCTGCTCGATGAGTTGGAGCGCGCCGACAAGGAAGTGGGGCTGGCCACGCTCTGCATCGCGTCCGGCATGGGTGCCGCCACCATCATCGAGCGCGTGTGAGCCGCGAAGGGAGCAAGAGAATGACCGATTTCACAATGAACAAAGATGCCGAGGGCATCGCCACCATCACCTGGGACGTGCCGGGCAAGAGCATGAACGTCATGTCCTTCGACGGTCTGCGCGATCTGGAAAAGCACATCGACGACGCGCTGACCGATGACGCCGTGAAGGGCATCGTCATCACCTCGGGCAAGGAAGGCTCTTTCGCCGGGGGCATGGACCTGAACCTGCTGGCCAAGATGAAGGAAGACGCGGGCGACGATCCGGCCAAGGGTCTCTTCGAGGGCACGATGCAGATGCACGCCCTGCTGCGCAAGATCGAGCGCGCGGGCATGGACCCCAAGACCAACAAGGGCGGCAAGCCCGTGGCCTGCGTGATCCCCGGCACCGCCGCGGGCATCGGGCTGGAACTGCCGCTGGCCACGCATCGCACCTTTGCCGCCGACAACCCCAAGGCGCGCATTGGCCTGCCGGAGATCCTTGTGGGCATTTTCCCCGGCGCCGGTGGCACCACGCGGATGGTGCGCAAGCTCGGCGCCATGGCGGCCTCGCCCTTCCTCTTGGAAGGCAAAATGGTGGCGCCCGCTGCCGCGCAAAAGGCCGGGATCATTGACGAGGTCAGCGAAGACCCGATGGCCGCGGCGCGCGACTGGGTACTGAACGCCAAGGATGCCGATCTGGTCAAGCCGTGGGATGCCAAGGGTTACAAGATGCCCGGCGGCGCGCCCTACCATCCGGCGGGCTTCATGACCTTCGTCGGCGCCAATGCGATGGTCAACGGCAAGACACAAGGTGTCTATCCGGCGGCCAAGGCGCTCTTGTCAGCCGTCTATGAAGGCGCGCTGGTGCCCTTCGACACGGCGCTCAAGGTCGAGGCGCGCTGGTTCACCAATGTCCTGATGAACCCGTCGTCGGGCAACATGATCCGCTCGCTTTTCCTCAACAAGGAGGCGCTGGAGAAGGGCGCCGTGCGTCCCGCGGATGTGCCGGATCAGCGCGTGAAGAAGCTGGGCGTTCTGGGCGCGGGCATGATGGGGGCCGGCATCACGCTGGTCTCGGCGCAAGCCGGGATCGAAGTGGTGCTGATCGACCAGACGCAAGAAGCCGCTGACAAGGGCAAAGCCTATACCGAGGGCTATTTCGACAAGGGCATCGCCCGCAAGAAAGCCACCCCGGAGAAGAAGCAGGCCGCGCTTGACCTGATCACCGCGACCACCGATCTGGACGCGCTGAAAGGCTGCGACCTGATCATCGAGGCGGTGTTTGAAGACCCCAAGGTGAAGGCCGAGATGACCCAGAAGGTCGAAGCGGTGATCCCCGAGGATTGCATTTTCGCCTCCAACACCTCGACCCTGCCGATCACCGATCTGGCCAAAGCGTCGAGCCGCGCGGAGCAGTTCATCGGCATTCACTTCTTCTCGCCCGTCGAGAAGATGTTGCTGGTGGAGATCATCAAGGGGCAAGAGACCGGTGACCGGGCCGTGGCCAAGGCGCTCGACTACGTGCGCCAGATCCGCAAGACGCCGATCGTGGTCAACGACGCGCGCTTCTTCTACGCCAACCGCTGCATCATTCCCTACATCAACGAGGGTGTGCGCATGGTGCAGGAGGGTGTCGAGCCCGCGCTGATCGAGAATGCCGCCAAGCTGGTCGGCATGCCCCTGGGCCCGCTGCAGCTGATGGACGAAACCTCGATCGATCTTGGCGCCAAGATCGCGCGGGCCACCAAGGCGGCGATGGGCGATGCCTATCCGAACGACGACATCGACCCGCTGGTGTTCTGGATGGAGGAAGAGGGCCGTCTCGGGCGCAAGGCCAACGCCGGTTTCTACAGCTACGATGCCAAGGGCAAGCGCGAGGGTCTGTGGCAGGGCATGGGGGACAAGTACCCCGTGGCCGAGGAGCAGCCTGAGCTGATCGAGGTGCAACACCGGTTGCTGTTCAGCCAAACGCTCGAAGCCGTGCGGGCGCTGGAGGAAGGTGTGCTGATGGACATCCGCGAGGGTGACGTCGGCGCGATCCTCGGCTGGGGCTTCGCGCCCTGGTCGGGTGGCCCGCTGAGCTGGCTCGACATGATCGGCGCGCCCTATGCGGCGGAGCGTTGTGACCAGCTGGCCGAGAAATACGGTGAGCGGTTCGCCTGCCCGGACCTGCTGCGCGAGATGGCGCAGAAGAACCAGAGCTTCTACGGTCGGTTCAACCCGGACGCCAAGGCGGCGTAAGGGGGAGAGGGGCGCTTCGGCGCCCCTTTTTATTTGACGCTCTTGCTGCCACCCGGCCCGGAATCAAGCCGCAGGCGCCGGGCCATCGCCTGTCCGTCCCGGCGGGCTGGCGATATGGTGAAGCTGGGCGCATCGCCGCAAAGGCATCCTAGCGCTGCACCATAAAGTGGCATGAACATAGGGCGTTATCGCCACCCCACGGGCAGGCGATGGCCCTAGTGCCCCTCGTAAACGTAGCCGAACCGCGCGATATCCTCGGCGCAGATCTTCGACACGATATCGCGCAACTCGGGCGTATAGGCCGCCTCCCCCTCCGATGCATTGACCTGCGGCAAATCGAGCTCGAACCCAAGATGCTCAAACAAAGGCACCGCATCCCGCGCAAAATGCTCCAGCCGAATATAAAGATCGCAGCGCTCCCGCCCGGTCGCATCCTGCATATACCGCCGCGCGGGCCATGCGCGCAGGCTCGCTTGCGTCTGCGGATGCCGCAGGAACCCGGCGAAATCCGTGGCCTTCGCCAAGGCCACCGCCGGATGATCGAACCCCTGCCCCCGCAGCCAGCGATAGTAGCTCGCCACCCGGTTCCATGGGTTGCGCACCAGCGTGAAGCGGAACAGCCCGTCCAATTCCTCCGCGCGCATTAGCCCGTCGATGTCCGCCAGCGTCGAATGTTTCCACAGCCGCCCCGCCGCCTGCACCCCCTGCAAACGCCGCCGCCGCTTCAGCGCTTTTGGCGTGTCGCCCAGCATCACATCGTCCTTCATCGCGCGATCTTCAAGCGCCAGCGCCAGCGAGGTGCCCCCGGTCTTGGGGATATGCACGAAGACGTAACGCCGACCGCGACTGATGATCACTCCACCGCCTCCGGCGCGTGCAGGGTCGAAGGCTCATCGCTGCGCAGGGCGATCACCGCCCCGGCCAGTGCGATCAATGCCATGCCCGCAAACGCCAAGGGCGGCACCTCTTGGTCCCAAAGGACATAGGCCCAGAAACTGGCGAAGATCAGCAGCGAATACTCGAAGATCGCCACATGCCCGGCCTCTCCCAACTGGTAGCCGCGCACCAGAAAGCCGATGCCCACCAGCGAGCCGACCGCCTGCACCGCGATCCAGAACCACATCGCGCCATCAAGCGGTCCCCATGTGCGGCTGACGAAACCTTCGGCCCCCGCCACCTCCGCCCCCGGCAGGACCAAGACACCGATGCCGCCCATGACTGCCAACATGCCGAAGAAGCCCGCGGTCATCACCATCGTGCTCTCCCCCTCGCACCACGCCCGCGTCGCCACAGCGCCGATGGCGTAAAGCGCCCCGGCCAGAAGCGGCAGGAAGGCCACGGGGTCAAGAGCGCTCGGGTCTGGGCGGATCACCATCAAGGCCCCGGCAAAGCCCACGGCCACGGCACCCCACCGCCATGGGCCGACGCGTTTGCCCTGAAACAGGGCCGAGATCATCAGCACGAAAAGCGGTGAGGTGAACAGCCCGGCGACCACGACACCGATGGGCAGAAAGGCCAGACAGCCGAAATAAATCAACATCGCCCCCGCCTGAAACAGGCTGCGCCCCGCCACGGCCCAGAACCGCCGCGGGCGCAGGATGCCGAAACCCAAAGCCGCGAGCACCATCAGAATGGCCACCGCCATAAGCCCGCGCAGGAAGTGAAACTGCCAGAGCGAGCCACGCTCGGTGATGAAGGGCACGAAATTATCCGTCAGCCCCAAAGCCGCCATACCGCTCACCGCGCAAAGCGCCGCCAGCCCCGATTTTACCGCTGTGTCCTGCATCTGCCCTCCTTTTCCCTCCTGCCCTCTTTTCAAAGTCACGTCCGGGCAGCAATACTCAACCCCAAATCGCAACCAATGCCTTGGGAGGGGTCGCATGGGGTGGATGACGGATGAAAGCGGGCTTGAGAAATGCGCAGCGAACTTCGTACCGCTGACGCCCCTGTCGCATTTGGCCCGCGCCGCAGAGGTTTTCCCGAACCAGACAGCGGTGATCCACGGCGACCACCGCGTCACCTATGCCCAATACCACGACCGCTGCACCCGCCTCGCCGCGCTTTTGGCCGAGATCGGCGTGACCCCCGGCGATGTGGTCGCCACCCTCATCCCCAACCTGCCCGCGCAGGCCGAGGCGCATTTCGGAGTGCCTGCTTGCGGCGCGGTGCTCAACACCATCAACATCCGGCTCGATCCCGACACGGTGGCCTATATCCTCGACCACGGCGGGGCCAAGGTGCTGCTGGTCGATACCGAATTCCTGCCGCTCGCCGAAGACGCCTGCGCGCGGATGGAGGGCACCTGCCCTGCCATCATCGAAGTGCCCGACGCGCCTGCCGGTTTCCCCGCCAGCGGGCGGCACCCGCAATACGAAGAGCTCTTGGCCGAGGCCAATCCGAACTTCCGGTGGATCATGCCCGACGACGAATGGGAGAGCCTTGCGCTCAACTACACCTCCGGCACCACCGGGCGGCCCAAAGGCGTGGTCTATCACCACCGCGGCGCCTACCTGATGACTATGGGCACGGTGATCTCTTGGCAGATGGTGCTGCGCCCGGTCTTCATGCAGATCGTGCCGCTGTTTCACTGCAACGGCTGGAACCACACTTGGATGATGCCGCTTCTAGGCGGCACGCTGGTCTGTTGCCGCGACATCACCGCCGCGGCGATCTATGACGCCATCGCCGATCACGGCGTCACCCATTTCGGCGGCGCGCCCATCGTGCTGAACATGCTGGTCAACGCGCGCGCAGAAGACCGCCGTGCCTTCGATCACCGGGTCGAGGTCTTCACCGCAGGCGCGCCCCCGGCCCCCGCGACCCTGTCGAAGATCGAAAAGCTGAAGTTCAACGTCACACAGGTCTATGGGCTGACCGAGACCTTTGGCCATGTCACCGAATGTCTCTGGCAAGGCGAATGGGACGGGCTGCCCGAGCCTGAGCGCGCCGGGATCAAAGCCCGCCAAGGTGTCGCCATGCCGATGATGGAAGAGATTACCGTGATGGACGCCGAGATGGCCCAAACCCCGCGCGATGGCACCGCCCAAGGCGAGATCATGATCCGCGGCAATGCGGTGATGAAAGGCTACCTCAAGAACCCAGAAGCCACGGCCGAAGCCTTTGCGAGCGGTTACTTCCATTCTGGCGACATCGCGGTGCAGCATCCCGATGGCTACATCCAGATCGCCGACCGCGCCAAGGACATCATCATCTCGGGCGGAGAGAATATTTCGAGCGTCGAGGTCGAGGGCGTGTTGATGGGCCATGAGGCTGTCAACCTCGCGGCCGTGGTGGCGCAGCCGGATGAGAAATGGGGCGAGGTGCCTTGCGCCTTTGTCGAGTTGAAACCGGGGGCTGAGGCCAGCGAAACGGCGCTGATCGCCTTCGCCCGCGCGCGCCTTGCCGGGTTCAAAACGCCCAAGCGGGTGGTCTTTGGCGAATTGCCCAAAACCTCGACCGGGAAAATCCAGAAGTTTGAGTTGCGCAAACAGGCAGCGTGCCTCTAAGGCGGGGCATTATGTCACCTGCCATTGCTGATCCCGCAGCGCGTGGTAGAGTGGCGAAAACTGACAGGCCCGCAGCAGAACCCCATGACCGCCTTGACAAAATACGCCCGGCTCGAAGCGACGGGTCTTTGGCGCGCCACGCCCGATGCGCAGCGGCGCGAGGTGATCGTCTCGATCGGTGACGCGACGCTGGTGATCAGCGATCTCAAGGATCAGGCGCTGACCCATTGGTCGCTGGCTGCCGTCGACAGGGCCAATCCGAACCAGACCCCCGCGCTCTATCATCCCGACGGTGACCCGGGCGAGACGCTGGAACTGCCCGAGAATGAAACCGAGATGATCGAGGCCATCGAAAAGCTGCGCCGCGCGATCAATCGCAGCCGTCCCAAGCCGGGGCGTTTGCGGTCGGTGGGGATGCTGGCCTCCGTCGCGGTGGTGGCGGCGCTGGCGGTCTTTTGGATGCCCGGCGCGCTGCGCGATCACGCGATCAAAGTGGTGCCAGAGGTCAAGCGCGTCTCCTTGGGCACGGCGCTGCTCAAGCGGTTGGAACGCGTCTCTGGCCCTGCCTGCGAAAGCCCCGGCGGCAGCGCCGCGCTGGCGCGGCTCACCAAACGGCTGGAGGTCGGGCGCGTGGCGATCCTGCCCGATATGACCCGCGCCAGCCTGCATCTGCCGGGCCGTCTTATCGTGCTCGACCGCGCGGTGCTGGAGGATTACGAAGAGCCCGATGTCGCCGCGGGCTATGTCCTGACCGAGGATGTGGCGCGCCGGGAACATGACCCGCTGCGCGCGCTTCTGGAGGCCGTGGGCCTGCGCGAGAACTTCCGCCTGCTGACCACCGGCGATATCTCTTCCGAGGCGCTTGATGCCTATGCCGAACAACTGCTGATGCGCCCCGCCGCGACCCCGACGGTCGAGGCTCAACTGGCGCGATTTGCCAAGGCCGAGCTGCGCAGCAAACCCTATGCCTTTGCCCGTGACATCACCGGCGAAAGCACCCTGCCCCTGATCGAAGGTGATCCGATGAACGGCAAGCTGACCGCGCCGCTGATGTCGGATGCCGATTGGCTGAGATTGCAAAGCATCTGCGGCGGCTGACTGATTGACCAAGAAAAAGGCCAGCCGGGAAGCACCGCGGCTGGCCTTTTACCTTGATTGCAAAACGCTTAGCGCCGCAGATAGGCGTCCCGGTATCCCGCCCGGCGCAATTGGCCAAGCGCCGCTTGGGCCGAGCCGCCCGCAATCGGGCCTGCCTGAACGCTGTGATAGGTCTTGCCGCCACGGGTTTGTTTGCCGACGCGGGCGGGCAGGCCTAGGCTCAGGACCCATTGATTATCGCGGAGCCGCATGATTCACCGTCCGAAAACGGAGCGGTGATATGTCTGAT
>NZ_JBIFFJ010000016.1:0-60549 GCF_043556915.1 Sulfitobacter sp. 1A15299
CGATGTACTCCCCGCAGGAGTGTTCAAACTACTTTCAGGCTGCCGGCTATGCCTCAGGTTAAAGTAGAAATGCTCTAAGACAGCGAAATGGCGCGCCCCGGAAAACCGCGGCGCGCCATTGACTTATCCGATCCGGGCGGCGCTTCTGTCTGGATGGAACGCAAATCACATATTGACACATTCGGCGCTGTGGCGCTGGTGCTCTTCGCCCTGAACCTCGGCTTTAACCAAGTCGTCATCAAGGTCAGCACCGGCGGTTTCAACCCGGTCTTTCTGGCCGGTCTGCGCTCTCTCGGGGCGGTGTTTTTGCTGCTGATCTGGATGCGGCTTCGGGGCGTCAGCCTGTCGACCCCGCGCGCCGCCCTATGGGGCGGTCTGGCGGCGGGGCTCTTCTTTACGCTAGAGTTTGTCTGCCTGTTCCTCGCGCTCGATCTCACCACGGTCAGCCGCGCGTCCATCCTGCTTTATTCCATGCCGGTCTGGCTTGGAATCGCCGCGCATCTGTGGCTGCCGGGAGAGCGGCTGAGCGGGGCGCGGCTCGTTGGCATGGGGCTGGCCATGGGCGGGGTGGTTCTGGCGCTGAGCGATGGCGGGACCGAGGGCGCGCATTGGCTGGGCGATCTTCTGGCGCTTTTCGCAGCACTCTGCTGGGCGGGCATCGCGCTTTGCGTTCGTGTTACGCCGCTGGCCCAAGTACCGCCCGCGCAGCAACTGATGATGCAGCTGGTGATCTCCGCCCCGATCCTTCTGCTGCTCGCGCCGCTCTTTGGCCCGCTGCTGCGCGAGGTGGCTCCGGTGCATCTGGCGGGGCTTGCCTATCAGATCATCGCGGTGGCAAGCTTCGGTTTTCTGGCGTGGTTCTGGCTGCTGACGATCTATCCCGCAGCCTCCGTCGCCTCGTTTAGCTTCCTGTCGCCGGTTTTTGCCGTGCTTCTGGGCTGGCTGATCCTCTCGGAAGAGGTGGGGCTGAGCATCTGGTCCGCATTGCTGCTGGTGGCGGCCGGGATTTACCTGATTAACCGCAAACCCCGCGGCCACTAGGCTCAGGTGCCGCAGAAGGTCGCCGGGACGATCTCGTCATCGGTGGGCGGGCGCTGAAGCTCGGGGTCCGTCTCGACAAAGGGGGTGGCCAGCGCTTTCATCAGGCGCTCGAACGGGGCCATGTCGCCTGCGACGGCGGCCTCGATCATCTGCTCGATCCGGTGGTTGCGGGGGATCACGGCGGGGTTGGCCGCATTCATCACCGCTTGCGCATCGGGCTCCCCTTCAATCCGCGCGCGCCAGCCTTCGGCCCATCTGTCAAAAGCGTCGCGGTCGGTGAACTGGTCGCGGGCTTGATCTGTGGGAAGCGCGCGGAAGGCATTGGTGAAGTCGGCACCATCCTTTTGCATCAGCCCCAGCAATTCATTGATCAGATCGACATCTTCGGCCCGTGGCGTCGAGATACCAACCTTGGCCGCGAAACGGCGCAGCCATGCGGCTTCGATCAATTCGGGCATGTCATGGACGATCTCGGTGGCCTCTTCGACGGCGCTCTCCTTGTCCTCCATCTGCTGCAAAAGCGAGGTCGCGAGCTGCGCCATGTTCCAGACCACGATCTGCGGCTGGTTGCCATAGGCATAGCGCCCCTGCCGGTCGATGGAGCTGAAGACACGGCCCTGATGGAAGGCATCCATAAAGGCGCAGGGGCCATAGTCGATCGTTTCGCCCGAGATGCTGCAATTGTCGGTGTTCATCACACCGTGGATAAAGCCTAGGGCCATCCATTGCGCCACCAATTCCGCCTGCGCAGCACAGACCGCGCGCAGAAGGCCGAGCGGGCCATCGGCCTTGCGATAATGGCGCGCGATGGCATAGTCGGTGAGGGTTTTGAGCGCGTCAGTCTCCCCGCGATGGGCGAAGACCTGAAAGGTGCCGACGCGCAGATGGCTGGCCGCGACGCGGGTCACGATAGCACCGCGCAGAGGCCCGCTTTCGCGCAGGATCGGCTCACCAGCAGCCACTGCGGCCAAGGCGCGGGTGGTAGGCACGCCGAGGGCATGCATCGCCTCGCTCACCAGATATTCGCGCAGCACCGGCCCGACCCATGCGCGGCCATCGCCCATCCGCGAATAGGGCGTGGGGCCAGAGCCTTTCAACTGGATGTCGCGGCGCTGGCCGTCCCGATCGACGACTTCTCCCAGAAGGATCGCCCGGCCATCGCCAAGCTGCGGGTTGAAGTTTCCGAACTGATGCCCGGCGTAAAGCTGCGCCAGAGGATCGGCGCCCTCGGGCACTTCGTTCCCGGCAAAGACCTGCGTGATCTGCGCAGGCTCGGCCCCTTCGATACCCAGTGCCGCCGCCAATTCGGCGTTCCATGCCAAAAGCTGGGGCGCTTTGACCGGCGTGGGGTTCAGCCGGGTAAAGAACCCCTCGGGCAGGGCGGCATAGCTGTTATCGAAAGGAATACGCATCACAGGGTCCGGGACATAAGCATGTAATTCTCGCGCGGGCGAAAGCCCGCCCGGGTATAGAGTTTCATCGCCGCGGCATTGTCGCGATCCACCTCAAGATGGACGGCCCGCAGCCCGCCCGCCGCCAGCGCACGGGGCAACGCGATCAGCGCCTCCGAGGCGATGCCGCGGCCCCGCACGCCGGGGCGGACGTAGATTTCATCAATGATGGCGTCCAACCCGCCGAATTCAACCGACCAGCCGAAACAGATCACCACATAGCCAATAGGCGCGCGGGGCGGGCCAATCAGATAGGCGGCGCCATGGGGGATGCCGTCCAGCAGCGGGGCCAGCCCGCGGCGGCGCTGTTCATCGCTCATCTCGATGCCCGCTTCGGCATGGAATGCCGTCACCAGCGCGACAAGCTTGTCAAGATGCTCAGGCGCGCCGAGGGTGAGATGTGCGCTCATAGACGGGCCAGCCTTTCGGTGAGCAGGGCAAAGAACCCATCGGCATCAAGGTCGCCTACGAAAAGCGCATTGGGTGTGCGGTCGGTCACGCGCCACCAGTCGGCGACGGTCATGCCCATTGTCAGTTCCGACTGGGTCTCGATCTCGACATTGATATGACGGCCTTGGAAAAGATCGGGGTTGATCAGATAGGCGGTGACGCAAGGGTCATGCAGCGGCGCGCCTTCGGAGCCGTATTTCTCCTTGTCGAACCGCTCGAAGAAATCGGTCATTTCCGCCACGGCGACGCCGACCTTGGTGCCAAGCGCGCGGAAGGCATCGTTGCGCGGTTTGGTGACCAGCGCCTTATGGGTCACGTCAAGCGGCATCACGACGATCGGAATACCAGATTTGAAAACGATATCAGCGGCATGGGGATCGACGTAAATGTTGAATTCCGCCGTGGGCGTGATGTTGCCCCCTTCGAAATAGCCGCCGCCCATGAGCACGATCTCTTGCACCTTTTCGGCGATGTCGGGCGCTTTCTGCAGGGCGGTCGCGATATTGGTCAGCGGGCCCAAGAGGCAAAGTGTCACGCTGCCTGCAGGATGGGCACGGAGCTGCTCGATGATGAAATCCACCCCATGCCCCTCGGCCAGTGGCATGGTCGGGTCGGGCAGATCGGGGCCGTCGAGCCCGGTCTTGCCATGCACATGTTCCGCGGTCACCAGATCACGCCCCAGCGGTCGGTCGCAACCGGCAAAGACCTTCACATCACTCCGCCCCGCCAGCTCGCAAACGATGCGCGCGTTTTTCGAGGTCAGATCCAGCGGCACGTTGCCCGCGACACAGGTGATGCCCAGAACCTCGATCTCTTGCGGGCTGGCGAGGGCGAGGAGGATCGCCACGGCGTCGTCCTGTCCGGGGTCGGTGTCGATGATGATTTTACGCGGGGTCATGGGCTTACTTTCGTCAAATTGCTTGGGGCAGAGCCTTGCCGGAGGGGCAGGTCTTTGTCCAGCCGCAGACCCGGCGATTAGCCGCGTTCCGCCAGTTTCACCGTCTCCCACAGCGCGTCCATCTCGGCCAGATCACTGTCCTGCGGGGTTTTGCCCATGGCGGCGAGCCGGGCCTCGACGCCTTCGAACCGGCGGGTGAATTTGGCATTGGCGGCGCGCAAAGCGGCTTCCGGATCCAGCCCCAGATGGCGGCCCAGATTGGCCATGACGAAGAGCAGGTCGCCGTATTCTTCCTCGACCTCGGCTTGGCTCAACTGGTCCTTCGCCTCAACCAGTTCGGCAGCCTCTTCGGTGATCTTGTCGAGTACCTGCGTCGTCTCGGGCCAGTCGAAGCCCACACGCGCCGCGCGTTTCTGAAGCTTCATCGCCCGCAACAGCGCCGGCAGGCCGATCGCCACCCCGTCCAAGGTGCCCCCCTGCGCCTTGCCCGCGCGTTCGCGGGCTTTGATCTTCTCCCAATCGGCGGTTTGCTGTTCGGCGCTCTTGTCGCGGGATTCGCCGCCAAAGACATGCGGGTGCCGCGCCACCATCTTGTCGCTGATGTTGCGCACCACGGATTGAAAGGTGAAATGCCCCGCTTCTTCGCCCATCGCCGTGTGATAGACCGATTGCAGCAGCAGATCGCCCAATTCTCCCTCAAGCTCGCCCCAATCGCGCCGGGCGATGGCGTCGGCAACTTCGTAAGCCTCTTCAATGGTATAGGGGGCGATGCTGTCGAAATCCTGCTCGATATCCCAGGGGCAGCCCGTCTCAGGGTCGCGCAGGCGGCGCATGATTTCGAGCAACCGTTCGATCCCGGCATTTGAATCGTGAATGAGATCGGCTTTTGTGTTGTCCGGCATTGCAGGCCCCGTATGTCTGGTGTCAGATGCACCCTGACCAAACCAACCCCAAGGAGTCCAGCCCATGCCCGTGGTGAACCGCATCAACGCCTTTGCGGAGGATATGACAGCATGGCGGCGCCATCTGCACGGGATTCCCGAACTGGCGTTCGACTGCCATGAGACGGCAGCTTTCGTGGCCGAGCGCCTGCGGGAATTCGGTGTGGATGAGCTGCACGAGGGCATCGCGACAACCGGTATCGTGGCGATCATTGAAGGGCAGGGCGAAGGCCCGACCATCGGCCTGCGCGCCGATATGGATGCGCTGCCGATCCAAGAGGCGACGGGCAAGGACTATGCCAGCACGCGGGAGGGTAAGATGCATGCCTGTGGCCATGATGGGCATACCACCATGCTTCTAGGCGCGGCGCGGTATCTGGCCGAGACACGCAATTTCGCGGGCCGGGTGGCGCTGATCTTTCAACCCGCCGAAGAGACGGGCGGCGGCGCGGGCGTGATGGTCAACGAAGGCATCATGGAGCGGTTCGAGATCGCGCAGGTTTACGGCATCCACAACGCGCCCGGCTTTGACGAAGGCGCATTCTACACGACGCCGGGGCCGATCATGGCGGCGGTGGATGAATTCCACATTCATATCAAGGGCAAAGGCGGCCATGGCGCAATGCCCCATGAGAGCCGCGACCCGGTTGTGGCGGCCTGCGGCATCGCCACGGCGATCCAGACCATCGTGAGCCGCAACCATGTCGCGGCGCAGGATTTGGTGGTCTCGGTCACGCAGATTCACACCGGCACCGCCGATAACATCATCCCCGAGACGGCCTATATCAACGGCACCGTGCGCACCTTTGACCGTGAGGTGCAGGCGATGGTCATGCGCCGAATGCAGCAGATCGTGGACGGGCAGGCGGCAAGCTATGATGTCACCGCCGAATTGGTCTATGAGATCGGCTATCCGGCCACGGTCAACGACCCCGCAAAGACCGAAACCGCCATCGCGGCGGCGACCGAGGTGGTGGGCGCGGCCCAAGTGCACGGCGATTACGGGCGCGAGATGGGCGCGGAGGATTTCAGCTTCATGCTCGAAAAACGCCCCGGCGCCTATCTTTTCCTCGGGGCCGGGGAAGGTGCAGGGCTGCACCACCCGGAATACGACTTCAACGACGAGATCGCGCCCCTCGGCGCATCCTTTTTTGCCCGTATCGTTGAGCGGGCACAGCCAGCAGGAGGCAAATAATGGCATTGGAAGACGCGGCCAAGCAGATGGATATGGCCTTTACCCGCGAGGATCTCAAAGGGCCGAGCTATGAGTTAACCTTTGGCGGGGCGACCTCCTTCTTGCGACGGAAATACACCAAGGATCTGACCGGCGTCGACATCGCGGTGACGGGCGTGCCCTTTGATCAGGCGGTCACCAATCGCCCCGGCACCCGCCTTGGCCCCCGCGCCATCCGCGAGGCCAGCGCGCTGCAAGCACCCGACGCGCCCTATGGCTGGGATTTCGATGTGCTGAGCGAATTCGCCATCGCCGATTACGGCGATCTGGCCTTCGACTATGGCCATGTCAGCCAGTTCCCCGCCGCCCTGACCGCCCATATCAAGACCATTCTGGACGCCGGGGCGGCCTCTGTCGTGCTGGGCGGGGATCACTATATCTCATTTCCGATCCTCAAGGCCTATGCCGAAAAATACGGGCCCATCAGCCTGTTACAGTTCGATGCGCATACGGATACATGGGCCGACGACGACATGGACCGGATCGACCACGGGACGATGTTCTACAAGGCCGTGAAGTCCGGCATCGTCGACCCGTCGACCAGCGTGCAGGTCGGCATTCGCACCACCAATGAGGACACGATGGGCGTCAATATCATCGACGCGCGTGAGGTGCATGAGCAGGGGCCGCAGGCCACCGTTGCCAAGATCAAGGAAATCCTCGGTGATCGGCCGTGCTATCTGACCTTTGACATCGACGCGCTGGATCCAGCCTTTGCCCCCGGCACCGGCACCCCGGTTTGGGGCGGGCTGACCTCGGCGCAGGTGTCGATCATGCTGCGCGATCTGGCGGGGATCAACATCATGGGCGGTGACGTGGTCGAAGTCTCGCCCCCCTTCGACACCACCGGCGCCACCGCGGTGGCAGGCGCCCATGTCGCGACCGAGATCCTCTCGCTTTTGGGTCACCGCATGAGGACCGCGTGAGCGACAGCCACGACATCACGGGCCGGTCCGCTGAAAGGCGGGCTGGCTGGCCTGCCGCAACCTCCTTCGCCCCTGTCCGCCGAGCTTTGAAAGGTGATTAAAATGCTGTTCTGGATCATCGTGATCGCCCTCGTCGCCTTGGTGGCCTATATCCGCCTTGCGCCCATCGACCCCGCGCGTTGGCACGTGCAGGCCGAGGGGCAGAAGATGGGCAAGACCCAAGGCGCCAACAGCTATATCTGGCGCGCGCCGGCCGAGGGCGACGGGGTCGAGACCTTGGCCCAGCTTGACCGGGTGATCCAGCAAACCCCGCGCACCGAGGTCGTCGCCGGGACGCTCGCAGAGGGGCAGGTCACCTATGTCACCCGCACCAAATTGATGGGCTATCCCGATTTCACCACCATTGGCATCTATGGTGACAACCCGCGCTACGTCGAAGTCTATGGCCGCTCGCGCTTTGGCCGGTCAGATCTGGGGGTCAACGCCAAGCGGGTCAACGGATGGCTTGATCAGATCGAGGCGCGATGACAGGCAGCCCTGCTGCACCTCGCGCCACATCGGCACGTTGAGCGACATCTGGCACTGCGCCATGAACATGCGGCCATCTACTTGCAGGCAAATGGTCTCCCCCAGTTCCACCCGGGCGCCGCTGCTGTTGGTGCAATAGCAATCAATCGTCTTGCCGCCCGGCGCTTTGACATCCGCGAGGGCAGGGTGCGGGGCCGTCAGGCCCATAAGGCAGATGAGCGGCAGAATGCGTGTCATGGCTCATGATAGCACAAGCCGCCTCTTGACCAAAGCATTTGCATAGGCGACAGGAACCCCATGATCCCGATACACCGCCTCGCGCAAATCTCGCAACGTTTCCAGTTTCTGGAGGCCAGCATGTCTGCGGGCTCCGATGGGGCCGATTTTGCCGCCCTCGCGAAAGAATACAGCGATCTCAAGCCCGTGGTCGATCAGATCGACCTCTACCGGCAGCTTCAGCGCGACCTCGAAGAAGCCGAGTTGATGCTGAAAGACCCCGAAATGGCCGAGCTTGCGCGGGATGAACTGCCGCGCCTGCGCGCCCGTCTGCCGGAGGTCGAACAGGGGTTGCAACTGGCACTTCTGCCGCGCGACGCGGCAGACGCGAAACCCGCCATGCTGGAGATCCGCCCCGGCACGGGCGGCGATGAGGCAGCGCTTTTCGCAGGCGACCTGCTGCGCATGTATCAACGCTATGCCGAGGCACAGGGCTGGGGGTTCGACCTGATCGAAAGCCAGATGACCGAACTCGGCGGCGTGAAAGAGGTCGTGGCCCATATCACCGGGCAGAACGTCTTTGCCCGGCTCAAGTTCGAAAGCGGCGTGCACCGGGTGCAGCGCGTGCCCACCACCGAAAGCGGCGGGCGTATCCATACTTCGGCGGCGACCGTGGCGGTGCTGCCCGAGGCCGAAGATGTGGATATCGAGATTAGCGCAAATGACCTGCGGATCGACACGATGCGCTCTTCGGGCGCGGGGGGGCAGCACGTCAACACCACCGATTCCGCCGTGCGGATCACCCATATCCCGACCGGGATCGTCGTCACCTCGTCAGAGAAGTCCCAGCACCGCAACCGCGATAAGGCGATGCAGGTGCTCAAAGCACGGCTCTATGATATGGAGCGCAGCCGGATGGACAGCGAGCGCTCTGCCGACCGTGCAGCGCAAGTGGGATCCGGCGACCGCTCCGAGCGGATCCGCACCTATAATTTCCCCCAAGGGCGTATGACGGACCACCGCATCAACCTAACGCTATACCGGCTCGAAGCCGTGATGCAGGGCGATCTGGATGAGATCATCGACGCGCTGACCGCCGACGCCCAAGCCCGGCAATTGGCGGAGATGGAGGGGTGAGCCCCCAAACCGCCGCCCAAGCCATGGCCGCCGCCGCCGGACGGCTGCGTGCCGCTGGCGTGCCCGATCCGGCGCGGGACGCGCGACTGTTGCTGGCCCATGCCGCCGCCGTCGATGCCGCCCGCGTGACCCTCATCGCGCCCGAGGAAATCGCCCCCGAGGTCGCCGAACGCTTTGACCAGCTCATCGCCCTGCGCGCCGTGCGCGTGCCGGTCTCGCAATTGATCGGGCGGCGGGCCTTCTATGGCCGCGACTTTGCGATCAGCCGCGATGTGTTGGACCCGCGACCCGAGACGGAGACCCTGATCGATCTTGCCCTCGGCGAAGATTTCACCCGCATTCTGGACCTCGGCACCGGCTCGGGCTGTATCCTCGTTTCCCTGCTCGCCGAACGGGCCGCGGCGACGGGCTTGGGGGTGGACCTCTCGGAGGCCGCGTGTCTTCAGGCCAGCGCCAATGCAGTGCAGCACGGGGTGGCCGACCGCGCCGATATCCGGCAGTCCGATTGGTTCAGCGCCGTTGAGGGGCGGTTTGACCTGATCCTGTCGAACCCGCCCTATCTGGCCGCCGAGGAAATGGCCGAAGTCTCCCCCGAATTGCGCCAGCATGAGCCGGAAATGGCGCTGACCGACGGCCAAGACGGGCTGAGCATCTACCGCATCATCGCGGCCGAGGCGCAAGGCTACCTCACGGCTCAAGGCCGCGTCATGGTCGAAATCGGCTGGCAACAGGGCGAGGCGGTGCAGGAAATCTTTGCCGCAGCGGGCTGGGGCCGGGTCACCCTGGCGCATGATCTCGATGGGCGGCCAAGGGTCGTTTCGGCCGATAAACCGGCGTGAAATCGCGAAAAAACCGCCATTTGGCGGGCTAAGCGGCAGTTTCTTCTTGCCCAAGCCTTTCTGGCATGGTTAGTCAGGGGTGTTGCAGCGGTGGATGCCACAGGCGGTCCCGCGCGGCACTATGCCCAACATATCGCTTAGGCCGGGTTCAAGACGTGCTTTGCACCCCCGGTGAACGACACACAGCACACAAGGCTGACATCATTCCATGAATTCTCCCAGATCACGCTCCCGGTCGAAGAATAACCGCAAACGCTCGTCGCAAGGTGGCGGCGGCAATGTCGTCAACCGTGTTTTTGACAGCTCCGGCCCCGAGGGCAAGGTGCGCGGCACGCCGCAGCAGGTTATCGAGAAATACAACCAACTGGCCCGCGATGCCCAGTTGAGCAATGACCGTGTGGCCGCCGAGAACTTTCAGCAGCACGCCGAACACTACCTGCGCCTTTTGAGCGAGGCACAGCGCGAGGTCGATCAGCGCCGCGAGGAGCAGGAGCGCCAGAACCGGGAGCGTCAGGCCGAGCGGGACCGCGAGCGGGCCGAGCGGCAGGAGCGCGAGGCGCAGCAGGGCGGCCAGTCGCAGGGCGAGCAGCCGAAAGCGGACAAACAGCCCGAGCAGCAAGAGCCCGCGCAACAGCAGGCCGAGGCCGAGACGAACAGCGAAGAGAGCACGCTGGTCGACACGCCTGAGAGCAAGCCCAAGCCGAAACGCGCCCCGCGCCGCAAGCCCAAGCCGAAAGCGGCAGAGGCACAGCAGGACAGCGGCGATGGCAATAGCGATACCGCCAAGGCCGCAGAATAAGAAAAGCCCCGCAAATTGCGGGGCTTTTTTCTATGTGGTGAGGGTCGGGCGCGCGGAGCGGCGTTAGCCTTCCATCCCCGCCCGCACATATCTGATCCGCCCGTTGCGCCGCAGCACCTCTTCGCGCGGCGCCCAATCATAACGCGGATCGCTGGTGACCGGCGACCAGAAGAGTTCGCCCCCGCGCCGCCAAGGGTCGAGGACAAGCCCCGCCTGCATCGGTGCCCCGGCGGCCGAGATGATGGCGGTGGAATGATCGAGCAGGATCCGCGAGTCGCCATTGGCGATGGCGCGGTGCAGGTCGAGCGTGGCGAAACCCTCGGCCTTCAGCCGTTTCTCCAGATCCTCTGCCCAATGCCAACACAGGCCGCGTGGCTTGCTGCCGTTGTTGACCTTCACGTTATGGATCAGCGGCGGGTCGGTGATTTGATAGGCGATCGCCAGTTCATGGGTATGCCGGTAAGCGATCCGCGCGGCACGGGCGGCCTCTTCGGGGTTTACCTGCGGGGAGAGGTCTTCGATGGCGCGGGCGAGTTCCGCGATCTCGGCCTCCGTTCCCATAGGCGGTGGGCCGTTGCGCGGCAGGGCGCAGGCGGAGAGTCCCAGCAACAGGGCAAAGACGAGCAATAGTCGGTAGAACATGGTCACCCCTTGGCAATCTCGCGGGCGAGGGCGCAGAACCCCTCAAGCGGCACCTGCTCGGCGCGGTCGGTGGGTTTCAGCCCCGCGGCGGTCAGACGGTCCTCGATATCCGGCGCGGCGCCTTTCAGCGCCGAGCGCAGCATCTTGCGCCGCTGATTGAAGGCCATCGCGACCACATGGCTCAGCACCTTAGGATCGGCGGGGAAGCGCGGCTCGGGCAGGGCGGTCAGATGCACCACGCTCGACGAGACCTTGGGCGGCGGGGTGAAGGCGCCCGGCGGCAATTGCATCACGATCCGCGCATCGCTGCGCCACTGCGCCAGCACGGCCAGCCGCCCATAGGCTTTAGAGCCGGGCTGCGCCACGATCCGCTCTGCCACCTCGCGCTGGAACATCAGCGTGAGGCTTTGCCAAAACGGCGGCCATTCGGGCGGGGTGAGCCAGCGGACCAAGAGTTCGGTCCCGACGTTATAGGGTAGGTTGGCGGCCACGCGGATGGGCGGGGTCAGATGGCTCAGCGGGTCGATCTCAAGCGCATCGCCTTCGATCACCGTCAGGCGACCGGGGTAATGTTTCGCCACCTCTGCCAGCGCGGGCAGGCAGCGGCGGTCCTTCTCGATCGCCAGCACGTGCCGCGCGCCTTCGGCCAGGAGCCCACGCGTCAGGCCGCCGGGACCGGGGCCGATCTCCAACACGTCGCAATCGGCCATATCCCCGGCCTGCCGTGCGATCTTGGCCGTGAGGTTCAGGTCCAGCAGGAAGTTCTGGCCCAGCGATTTCCGCGCGGCCAACTCGTGGGTGTTGATCACCTCGCGCAGCGGCGGGAGATTGTCGATTGCACTCATGTCTTTTGGCCCATCTGCCATGCCAATTTGATCGCTTCGATCATGCTGGTCGGGTTGGCGCGCCCTTGGCCCGCGATGTCAAAGGCGGTGCCGTGATCGGGTGAGGTACGCACGAAGGGCAGCCCCAGCGTCACATTCACGCCCCGGTCGAAATCCAAGGTCTTGATCGGGATCAGCGCTTGGTCGTGATACATTGCCACCGCCGCGTCATAGCCCTCGCGGGCGCGGGCGTGGAACATCGTATCGGCAGGCAGCGGCCCGGTCAGCGCAAAGCCTTCGCCCTGCATTTCAAGGATCAGCGGCGCGATCCAGTCGATCTCTTGCCGGCCCATGCTGCCGCCTTCGCCCGCATGGGGGTTCAGCCCGGCGACGGCGATGCGGGGGCGGGGGATTCCGAAGCGGTTTTGCAATTCCTGCGCGGTGATCTCAATCGTGCGGCGCAGGCCCGCCGGGGACAGCGCCTGCGGCACCTGATCCAGCGCGATATGGATCGTGGCGGGCACGACGCGCAATTGGTCAGAGGCGAGCATCATCACAACGTCATCGACGCCTGCGAGGGCGGCGAGGTATTCGGTATGGCCCGGATAGGCAAAACCGGCCCCGTCTTGCAGCGCCTTTTTGTGGATCGGCGCGGTGCAGACGCCGCAGGCCGCACCCGCCTGCACCAGATCGACCGCGCGGGCGATCACGTCGATCACCCCCTGCGCATGGCCGGGCTGGGGCACGCCGGGCAGGGCAATGCTGTCGAAGGGATGGGGCAGCACCGGGAGCGCATCTGCACTGGGCGCGCTCACCTCATCCGGGCTGTCGATTATGCGATGTGAGACATCCTGCGGCAGATGGCGGGGGTCGCCGATCCAGACCATCGGGATATCATTCGAAAGCGCCGCCCAAGCGCGGGCGGCGATCTCGGGGCCGATGCCGGCGGGTTCACCGCAGGTGATGGCCACCGGCCGGGACGGGCGGCTCATTGGCGGGTGATACGGGCTTCGGCGCGGGCCTGTTCCAACAGCTGTGTGGCATAGCCTTCAAGCTTGCGCTGCCGGATCGAACTGACCACCGCCTCGCGGTTCGCATCGGCATTGGCCGCCGTGGTGCGGTTGCAAAGCATCAGGAAAACCAAAGTCTCACCATTGGCACGGGTCAGCGCGGTGGAGACTTCGCCGGGATCGAGTTTCGCCAGTTCAATGGCCACGTCCTGAGGTATCTCCGCCGGGGCCTTGGTGCCGCGGTCCAGCACGTTGGCGGGCTGGCCCTTGGCCACGCCATAGAGGTCGTCACATTGATCCACCTGACCGCGCAGCTGTGCTGCGCGCGACAGGGCAGCTTCGGAACGGCCACCGGGGATGTAATAGGCGGCATAGTCGATCTCGGAATACTCGACGCTCGGCTTGCCGGTCTCTTCGATGCCGCGCAGTTGGAACAGGGCCACGGCATTGGGGATCGGCAGCGGCGCCGTCACCTCACCCGGGGCAAGGGCCAAGAGGATGGGCCGCAGGCTGGCAGGCAGTTTTTCGAGCGGTGTCCAAGGCATCCGGCCCCCGCGCCCGCGCGAGGCGGTGGCGGAGTATTTGCTGGCATAGGACGAGAATTCGGCCTCAGAGCGGCTTTCCGAAATGCGTTCGGCCAGCGCGTTCACCTGATCGGCATTCTGCGGCGGGGCGGGGATGATGATCTCCGACAACAGCACACGCAGACCGTTGTTGCCCCGGCTGCTGCCAAGCGCGCGGTCGACCTCTTCGTCGGTGATGTTGACCCGGCCATTGTAGCGCGCTCGAATAAGGTCACGCCAGGCGGCGCTGATCACGATGAAATCGCGAAAGGTCTCTTCGGAAATCTGCGCTTGCCCTAGGACTTTCAGAAACTCCTCGGTCGTCAGATCCGCGCGGCTGGCAAATTCCGCCATGCCCGATTGAATGCCCTCGGGGGTGACTTCAAGCCCGGCTTGATCCAGAATTTGCCCGCGCAGGCGGTCGTCGATCAGACTGTCGATCACGCTGTCGGTATCGGCCCCGGGGGCGCCGATCAGCTGCATAAAGCGCTGGCGCTGCTGCACTTCGTAGCCGGTGATCACCTCGTCATTGACACGGGCCACGGGCGCAAAGAGGTTCTGCGCCGCTGCGGATTGGCCGATGACCAGAGCAAGGGCGAGTGCCGCAGTCCCACGGATCCCGGCGCGGACGGTCTGTTTCGTTACTTCCCACATGAGCGTACGTATCTTTCTGTTCCGGTGTTTGCGGCAAAGCCCCTGAGGCCGATGTTAAAACCGATATCCGTTGAGGGCTCAACACTTGTTGAGGATGAATAGCTGCGGTTCACGGAAAGGTCGACCTGCACGCATTCATTGTTGTAGCTCAGGCCAAGACCCGCCGTCGCCGCGCGTTCATCGGCAAGGTCGAACCGCCATTCGGCGGACGCCTGCCATTGGCTGTTGATCGAATAGCTGCCGTCAAAGGTGATCTCCGACACGTTTTCATTGCGGTCCTCGGCGGCGTCTTCGTGTAGCCAGACATAGCTGCCCGAGATCTGCCCGCGCTTGAAATCCCAGACCCCGCGCAGCTCGGCCTTGGCGACCTCGAAGTCATCATCGACCAGCCCGCGCCCGATGAGTGCCAAACCGTTGTCGCTGCGCAATTGTCCGGCCAGCAGGAAATCGGAATAGGTGCCTTGCAGGCCAGAGCTAAAGCTAAAGGCATCATCCGCGTCGGCCCGGATCACCTGACCGAAAGACAGGCTGGCATCCATGCCGTTGGGGTCAATCCGCGCCCAATTCACCCCGATGGCCGCCACAGCACCCCGTTCGCGCCGGTCGGGCCGGGGGAAGCGGCTGAGCGCCAGAAGATTGTCCTCGTCATATTCCACCAGCGTGCTTTCCTCATTCGGAATGTCGAGCCGATCACCGCCGGTCCAGCCCAATTGCACAAGCGGTTCAAGCTGTTGCACCACACCCGCGGCCTCGCGGCGCTGCATGGGGTAGCGCATGGTCACGGCGGCGTGGGGCACAAGGTCGGAGTAGTGCCCGTCAAAGACGGCATCCTGCGCGATGTTGAACAGGCCAAAGCTCGCCCCGGCCTCGACATCGGTCACCAGACCGTTGCCGAAGGTGAAGCGCCGCAGCCAAGCGGCCTCCCCGTTGAGCCGCGATACGTCGCGCCCATCGCCATTAATGCTGAGGTCCGACGCACGCCGATGGCTATGGGCCTCAAGCGTCAGGCGGAGTTCGCCGCCCAGAGAGGTCGGGAAATAACGCCGCTCAAACTCGCCATCCAAAACCAGATTGGGCAGCAGATCATTGTCCTCGCCATCGCGCAGAGATTGGTAGTTCAGCAGGCTCGCCCGCATATATTCATCGCGCCGCGCACGGCTGACGGTCAACTCACTGGTCAGACGGTCCTTGCCCGAATAGCCATAGTCGCTGAGATAGGATCTGTCGCTCGTGGTCTCGATATCGAAATACAGTTTGTAATCGCGCCGCAGATCGAAACTGCCGGTGCCAAAGAGGTAGCCACGGGTGTCGCCGGGGTCCAACTCATCATCGGTGATCGCCCCCTCGAACTCGATCCGACCCGAAACGAAAGCCTGACGGTAGCGGAACTCAAGCGTGCGGGTTTCGGCGGAGAGATAGGGGGTCAAGGTCAGATCGCGGTGATCGCCGATCTTGATGAAATAGGGCAGTTTCAGCCCCACGCCCAATTGCGAGGTTGAGCGGACCGTGGGGGCGAGAAAGCCCGTCGCGCGGTCCAACGTCGGGTCGGGCAGCCGTAGGCGGGGCAGATAGGCGATGGGCACGTTCTTGATGCGGAACTGCGCCTCGTCAAAGTAAAGCTGCTGCGCCACTTGGTCATGCACCACCCGTTTCGCGCGGATTTGCCAGAGCGGCGTTTCGCCATCTTCGCAAACTTTGCAAGAGGTTACGGCGGCTTTGTAAAGTTGGCTATAGCGCCCTTCGACGCGATTGATCTGCACGGCGGCAAGCTGCAACTGCTGTTCAAGGATCATCCGCGCGCCCCGCAAGAGCCCGGACTGCAAGCCCGCATCGAGTGAGGCCGCATCGGCAAGGATGGTGGTATTCTCACCCTCCGACAGCACGATCGGCCCTTCGATGCTGAGCGCGCCGGTGGCCTGATCATAGCGGATCGCCGTGGCGCGCAGCCGCGTCTCCCCTTGAAAGGCTTCGACATTGCCCTGCGCGACCAATACCTTATCACGGGTAATGAAGACCTGATCGGCCACCAGAACGGCGGGACGGTCGCCCAAAGGGGCGGTCTGGGCGGCAAGGCTCAGAGGCGCGAATGAAAGGGCAAGTCCAACAAGGGCCGCGCGCATGTCAGCCGTCCTCCGCATGCAGTAGCAGGCCTAGCGCCAGAAAGATCGCCGCCACGGGCGGCGCCCAAGCGGCAAGGGTCACCGGGATCTGGCCATTCTCGCCAAGGATTTGTGCGAAACTGCGAATGAAATACAAACCGAACCCCAGCAAAATCGAGGCCAGCACAGCGACGCCGGTCCCCCCAAAGCGGGTATGGCGCATGGTGAATGCGCTCGCAACCAGAACCATGGCCACCAGAAAGAAGGGCCGCGCCAGTTCGGCTTGCAACCAGACCTCATGCTGGCGGGTGCTGAACCCCGCCTGTTCCAACTGGCGGATGAACTCGGGCAACTCATAGATCGAGACGGCAGCCACCCGGCCAATGCTTTCGCGGATACGCTCGACGGTGAGCGAAGAGGGGATGGTCAGCGTCTCATGCACCTTTGCCGCGCCTTCGGCGTTCACCCCGGCCTCCAGCGGCCAAATCTTGGCGCCGGTCAATTCCCAGTCGCCGCCGCGAAGCTCTGCGCTATCGGCTTCGATGCGGCGGATCGGCCCCTTCTCGGCATCATAGCTGATGATCGTGACGTTATAGAGAACGGAGGCATCGGCATTGGTGCGCCAGGCGCGGATAACCGATTGGCCTTCCTCCGTGCCTTGCCGCAGCCACAGCCCCTCGTCACTGACCGAGAGCGCTGCGCGGCCATTGGAGCGGTATTCTTGGGTCAATTGCTCGGCCCGCTCACTGGTCGCCGCGACGATGGGGTTCAGCATGGCCACCGCCAGCGTGCCGATGATCAACGTCACCACCACCGGGGCCACCAGCGCGCGCAGGGCCGAGCGGCCGGCGGCGCGGGTCACCACCAGTTCTGAGGATCGGGCAAGGCCGATGAAAAGCGCCACCGTGGCAAGGATCATGATCAGCGGCAGGATCATGTTGATGGTCTGGGGCATATGCAGCAGCGTCATGCCCAGCACCTGATCCCAGCCCACATCGTCATCGGCGAAACGCCGGGCCTGGTCCACACCATCGACCAGCATCACCAGCGCGGCCAGCACCCCGGTGATGACAAGAAAGCTCATGAAGAAACGGCGGGCGAAATAGAAATGCAGGATCATGTGGCGGCCCTCTTGCCACGCAGGCGCCGCCTTATCCAGCGCGGATGTGCGGCTTGCCAAAGCATCGCCAGCGTCAGCACGGCCCCGATGAGCGAGGGCAGATAGACCAGTGGCCAGAGCGCCGCGGCCTCGCGGATTTGCACCACCATCATGCCCCGCAGCCCGTCGATGGCGATGAGCAGGCCAAAAGCGATCACTGCCTCGCGCCAGACGCCAAAGCGGGAAAACCCGCCGAGGATCAAAGTGGCGAAACCGATCATCGCGGCAACAAGGCAGAACAGCGGCTGCGCGAAGCGGCCATGCAGCTCTTCGGCCACCACGCCCGGCGAGGTGTCGGTCGCCGCCGCGACCCCGTCCCAATCCCAAAGCAGATCGGGCGTGACCATGGCGCTGACCGACAGGTCGATCGCGTCTTCACTGCTGACCAGCGGGGAGATATCGAAGGAAAAGTCGCGAAATTTGGCCGTGGCCAAACGGTTGGTCTCGGTGTCCAGCCGCTGCGCCATGCCGTTGAGCATGATCAGCGTCGTGTTGTCCCTGTTGCGGGCGAGATAGGCTTCGGCGGCGGTGTAGATCACGCCTTCATTGGCCTTGCGCCGATCCGACAGGAAAACATCGCGCAGCACGCCGTCATTGTCGATGGCGCGGGTATAGAAGGTGACATCGTCGGAGGGGTGCAGAAAAGTCCCCTCCGTCAGCAGCCTTGCCGTGAGGTTGCGCGAGATCTCGGCCTCGCGCTGTTTCAACTGCCCCTGCGCCATGGGGACCAGAAAGTGGCTGAGCACCGTCATCATCGCCGCCACGCAAAGTCCGAAAACGAAAACGGGCCGCGCCAGCCGCCACGGGCCGGAGCCTGCGGCCTGAAGCACCGTCAACTCGGATTCGCCCGACATGCGGTTGGTCACATAGACCGAGGCGGCAAAGGTCGCGATGGGCAGAACGGTAACGATGAGTTTCGGCAGGCCAAGGGCCGTGAACTCCAAAAACACCAGTGCGGATTGGCCATCGCCGATCAAACGGTCGAACAGGACAACCGCGCGGTTGATCCAAAACAGCGCCACCAGCACCAAAGCGAAAAAGCCGAACATAACCAGAAG
The DNA here is from genome assembly GCF_043556915.1 of Sulfitobacter sp. 1A15299. Taxonomy (NCBI): domain Bacteria; kingdom Pseudomonadati; phylum Pseudomonadota; class Alphaproteobacteria; order Rhodobacterales; family Roseobacteraceae; genus Sulfitobacter; species Sulfitobacter sp. 1A15299. Next base: position 18,470 of record NZ_JBIFFJ010000016.1, read on the forward strand.
TTGCGACAGCATGTAGCGGTCAATTCTTGCCACTCTGATCCCCCGAGATGCTCTGACGGCCTTTGCGCAAATCTTAAAGCAATTCTCGGGGCGGGAAAACTGCTATCTGGCCATGGGCGGCGCGGCGCGGTAGGTCTGGGGCAAAATCAACCATGAGGCATGCCATGACCGATCTGACCCCCATCACCTTCGCCGAGACCGACATCGACCGTATCGCGGGGCATTCCGGGCGGATCGCGCTGTTTTTGGAGCCTGAGGGCCGTCTGGATGCCGGGGCGCGGCGGGTGAACCGCCTCACCAAAGGCGCTTTGCAGCGGCTGGTAGAGAGTGAGCGTTTCGCCGCACTGAAACCCGGTGACATGCTTAGCATGGGCTATCCCGCCGGCATGGCGGCAGAGGCGGTGGATGTGATCCACATGCCACGCCGGGCGGAGGTGATGACAGCGCGCAAAGCCGGGGCCGCGCTGGCCAAGCGCCGGGGCGACAGCGATCTGCTGATGCTCGCCGCCGCAACGCGCCGGGTGGCCGATGTGGCCTTTGGTCTGGCAATGCGAGACTACGGCTTCGAAGATCACAAATCCGCGCCCAAGCCGCGCAGGGGCACGGTCGAGGTCATGTGTTCCAAACCGGAGGAAGCGCGGGAGGCCGCCGCACCGCTCATGGCCGTGGCGGAGGGCGCCTTCATGACCCGTGACCTGACCAACGCACCTGCCAATATCCTGACCACCACCAGTTTCGCCGAACGTCTGGCCGAGATGGAGAGCTTGGGCCTGAAAGTTGAAGTTCTGGATGAGGAAGAGCTCGCAAAGCTCGGAATGCGAACGCTTTTGTCTGTCGGCCAAGGGTCGGACAGCCCGTCGAAAGTGGTCGTCATGCGGTGGGAGGGCGGCGCGGATGACGCAGCCCCTCTGGCGCTGGTCGGCAAGGGCGTGGTCTTTGACACCGGCGGCATCAGCCTCAAACCCGGGGCTGGCATGGAGGACATGACCATGGACATGGGCGGCGCGGGCGTTGTCTCGGGCGTGATGCGCACACTTGCCTTGCGAAAAGCCAAGGCGAATGTCGTGGGGCTTGTGGGCATCGTGGAAAACATGCCCTCGGGCAATGCGACCCGTCCGGGCGATGTGATCACCACGATGAAGGGCGACACGGTTGAGGTGATCAACACCGACGCCGAGGGGCGTTTGGTGCTCTGCGATGTCATGTGGTACGCGCAAGACCGGTTCAAACCCGCGGCGATGATCGATCTGGCCACGCTGACCGGGGCGATCATCATCGGGCTGGGCCATGAGAACGCCGGGGTCTTTTCGAATGACGACGGGCTGTGCAACGATTTCCTCAAAGCCGCTGAGAGCGAAGGCGAAGGCGCGTGGCGGATGCCGCTGGGGCAGGGCTATGACGACCTGCTGAAAAGCCGCATCGCTGATATGAAGAATATCGGCGGGCGTCCGGCGGGGTCGATCACCGCAGCGCAGTTCCTCAAGCGGTTCGTCAAGGATGAGACACCTTGGATTCACCTCGATATTGCCGGCGTCGCCTCCTTGAAGTCGGAAAGCGCGCTTGCCCCTGCGGGCGCGACAGGCTGGGGCGTGGCGGCGTTGAACCGTCTTGTCGCCGACCGTTTCGAGAAGGGCTGAGCAACAGATGGGGGCGGCTTACTTCTATCACCTGACCCAGCGACCTCTGGTCGAGACGCTGACGATGCTGCTGGAAAAGTCGCTCGCCAATGGCTGGCGCGTGGCCCTGCGCGGGACGGACCGGGCGGGGCTACAGGCGCTTGATCGGGCGCTTTGGACCTATGCGGATGACAGCTTTCTGCCCCATGGCATGGCGGGCGGGCCGCAGGACGCGGATCAGCCCGTGCTGCTGACGTTGGAGGATGGCGCCCCCAATCGGGCGGATTGTCTGATGACGGTGCATGGGGCCGATGTCACGGCGACGGAAGTGGCCGCGCACGAGCGGGTCTGCGTGTTGTTCGACGGGCATGATCCCGTGGCGCTGGATCAGGCGCGCGGCCTGTGGAAGCGGCTGAAATCCGAAGGCGCATCGGCGCAGTATTGGTCGGAGGAAAGCGGTCGCTGGGAAAAGAAGGCCGAGACCTAAAGGGCGGCAGTGCAGGGGCAGGGGCCCAAAGCCCGCTGCCCCTGAACGCGGCTTAGGCCGCTTTGTCGAGCGCGGGTTTCGCGGCACCGGCGGCTTTGCCTGCTTCGGCCTCCGGCGCTGCAGGTTCGACCTTGCTCACATAGGATTTGGCCGCTTCGACCGCGCTGTTGTTCACCGGCGCGATCGCGTCCAGCAGGGCGCGGGTGCGCTGGCTGTCGACGCTGCGCTGTGCTGCGGCGCGGGCAAAGGCCGCGTCATCGGCGGTGCTGGCCTTCGGGGCCGTCTCAACCGGCTTGGCCTGCGCCACGGCTTGCACCGTTTCGGTCTTGGCAGGCGCTTGCACGGCTTGGGGTTTGGAGGCCTCCTGTGCCGCCGCGCTGTTTTGCGTGGTCGGCCCCTCACTGGCGGGTTTCGTTTGCGCCTGTGACGAGCTGTTGTTGCTCTTCTCGGCCTTTTCCGGCTTTTCGGCCTTCTCCGCCTTGGCGGGTTTGTTGCTTTGTTGGTAGGAGGATGACCCACCGATGATATTTGTCAGCATAGCAGCAGTTTCTCCAGAATTGGGTACAGTTGTGCTTTGCAAGTATCTGGGCAAAAAGGCGGAAACCTGTTCAATTCACGGCGAATGCGGCGTCATTTTGCGGCGAATTTGATCTTTTGCAGCGCAATTTGGGCAAGGTCTCGCCCCATTCGATCAGCGGCTCAGGCGCAGTTCGCCGCCGCTGATCTCGATCCGGCCCCAGCGTTGCAGGTAGCCCATGCCCAGCAGAGATTGCGACATGATCCCGTCATTCACCACTGCGGGGACATTGTGATCGACCGCATGGCCCACCACCACCTCGTCAAGGCGCACAAAGGCGGTGCGCGTCTCGCCATTGGCGGTGCCCGCGCGGCCAAGGTAGTCCAGCCCCTCAGGGTCGATGCCAATGCGCGCCGCATCGGATTTGGTCAGCACGATATCGGATGCGCCGGTATCCACGACAAAGCGCACCGGCGCGCCGTTGATCTGGGCCGTCAGGTAGTAATGCCCATCGCGCCCGCGGGGCAGGACGATGTCACCCTCCTCGCTGATGGTGAGATGTTGGCGCGCGCTGTCGCGGGTGATGTCTTGCCACAGGCCGACCCCCGCCGCGGCACCTGTAAAGATCAGCCCCCAGACCGCCGCCTGTTGCAGGGTCTTGTTCATATTGGGGCGGCTGTGCATGAAAAACCAGCCCGCCACCATCGCCAGTAGAACGATGAGATAGATCAGATGTGCTGTGTCGATACCGGCCATGAACGCCCCCCTTACATCTCATATAGGAAGGCCGCGTGAAAATGTCAGCCGGGCATAGGGCCGGGGCCAAAGCCAAAGGCCGCCAAGCCGTCGAGCACGAATTGCACCGAGAGCGCCGCCAGCAACATGCCGAGCAGGCGGGTCACGATGTTGATGCCCGTCTTGCCCATCGCCCGCTCCAGCGCGCCGCTGACCTGCATGGTCAGTGCCATGACCACCAGTGTCAGCGCGGTGATCACGATGATGGTCAACAGACCTTCGCCCCCCGGTTTTTCCCCCGTCAGCAGGATGACCGAGGCGATGGAGCCAGGCCCGGCGATGAGCGGGATGGCCATGGGGAAAACGGAAGGGTCGTCATGGTCATCCTCATCGGCGCGGTCCTCGCGCCGTTTGGTGCGGCGGTCGAAGAGCATGTCGAGCGCGGTGATGAACAACAAGATGCCGCCCGCGACGCGGAAGGCGGGCATGGAAATGCCGATGAAGCCCAGCACCGCCTCGCCGAAAGCGGCAAAGATCAACAGCACCAACCCGGCCACGCCCACCGCGCGCCATGCGATCTTGCGCCGCTCTGCATTGCTCATCCCACGGGTGAGCGCGAGGAACACCGGCGCGATGGCGATGGGGTCGATCACCACGAACATCGTGACGAGGGCGGTGATCATATAGGCGGTGTCGAGGGTCATGGGTCTTCCTTGGCGCGGGGCTTCTTGCCAGAATGCACGAGGGCCGCCCCTTAGGCGACCCCTGCGATGTAATAAACTGAACGCAACCGGGTCAGGCCGTGGCCTTTTCCAGCTTTTCCTGTGCGCCCATCCAAAGGCCCTCGGCGCGGTCCAGCGCCTCCATCACTTCGGCGTATTTCTTGTTCCAGACCTCAAGCTCGCCGGTTTTGGCGTCTTCGTAAAGCGCGGGATCGGCGAGTTTCTTGGCCAGCTTGTCGCGCATCTCGTTAATCTTTTCCATCCGCGCTTCGGCCTTGCGGACCTCGCTGCGCAGGGCCAGCACCTCGTCACGGCTGGCGCGTTTGGGCTTGGGCGCTTCTTTCGGCTTGGCGGGGTTCTTGCTGACCGGCTTTTCCGGGGTCAGCAGCATCTTGCGATAGGCTTCGAGATCTTCCTCATAGGGTTTGACCGTGCCGTTCGACACCAGCCACAGCCGGTCGGCCACGAGCGACAGCAGGTGCATGTCGTGGCTAACGAGGATCACCGCGCCCGAATAGCGCGTCAGCGCCTCCACCAGCGCCTCGCGGCTTTCGATGTCGAGGTGGTTGGTCGGCTCGTCGAGGATCAGCAGATGCGGGGCGTGCAGTGTTGCCAAGAGCAGCGACAGCCGCGCCTTCTGCCCGCCCGAAAGCCGCCCGACCTCGGTCTCGGCCTGTTCCGGGCCAAGGCCGAAGCCCGCGAGTTGGGCGCGCAGTTTCGATTGCAGCACGCCGGGGCGGGCCGCGATCATGTGCTGCAACGGGGTCTCTTCGACGATCAGCTCGTCGACCTGATGCTGGGCAAAGAAACCAACACGCAGTTTCGAGGAGTTGACCTGCCGCCCGGCCATCAGCGGCAAGCGGTCCGACAGCAGTTTCGCCAACGTCGACTTGCCCTGACCGTTCTTGCCCAGAAGGGCGATCCGGTCGTCCTGATCGATGCGCAGGTTCAGCCGCGTCAGCACCGGGTTGTCGTCGCTGTAGCCGACCGACCCGTTTTCGATGTTGATGATCGGGGGCGAAAGCTCCTCGGGTTCGGGGAAGGTGAAGACCTTGCGGGCCACGTCCTCGGGCGCGGTGATCATATCCATCTTCTCGATCATCTTCAGGCGCGATTGCGCCTGTTTGGCCTTGCTCGCCTTGGCTTTGAAACGGTCGACGAAAGCCTGCATGTGATCGCGCCGGGCCTGTTGCTTCTTGGCCATCGCCGCCTGCAGCGCGCGTTTCTCGGCGCGCTGGCGGGCGAATTGATCGTAGGAACCCTGGTAGTAGGTGAGCTTGCGGTCTTCGAGATGCAGGATGCCGCCGACGGCGCGGTTCAACAGGCCGCGGTCGTGGCTGATGATCAGCACCGTATGGGGGTATTTCGCCAGATAGCTTTCCAGCCAGAGCGCGCCTTCGAGGTCGAGGTAGTTGGTCGGCTCATCGAGCAGCAGCAGATCGGGCTGGGCAAAGAGCACGGCGGCCAGCGCCACGCGCATCCGCCAGCCGCCCGAGAAGGCGGAGCAAGGCAGCTGCTGTTCGTCGTCGTCGAAGCCAAGCCCCTTGAGGATCGAGGCCGCGCGGCCTTCGGCGGACCATGCGTCGATATCCGCAAGCCGGGTCTGGATATCGGCGATGCGGGCGGGATCCTCGGCGGTTTCGCTCTCTTTCATCAACCGCGCGCGTTCGATGTCGGCTTCGAGCACCGTGTCGATCAGCGAGGTCTCGGACGAGGGCACCTCTTGCGCCACGCCGCCGATCTTGGCGCGGGACGGCAAAGAGATATCGCCGCTGTCGAGTGACAGCTCGCCACGGATGATCTTGAACAGCGTCGTCTTGCCCGCGCCGTTGCGTCCGACGATGCCGACCTTATGCCCCTCGGGGATCACGGCGGAGGCTTCCTCGAACAGAGGGCGGCCTTCGACGGAGTAGTTGATTTCTGAAATGCGTAACATGAAAGCCGTTTGGCGCAAGCGAGGCGGAAGGTCAATCACGGCTTTTCATGGGCCAGACCCCATGCTAGGGAGCGCGCAAATCAACACCCGCTATGGAGTACAGCCAATGGCCCTCGAACGCACCTTCTCGATCATCAAGCCCGACGCAACCCGCCGCAACCTGACCGGTGCCATCGTCAAGAAATTCGAAGACGCCGGCCTGCGCGTTGTCGCACAAAAGCGCATCCACCTGACAAAGGCGCAGGCGGGCGAGTTCTACAAGGTGCACGCCGAACGTCCCTTCTACGACGAACTGTGCGAATTCATGGCCTCCGCACCGATCGTGGCTCAGGTTCTGGAAGGTGAAAACGCCATCGCGAAAAACCGCGAAGTGATGGGCGCGACCAACCCCGCCGATGCGGCAGAGGGCACCATCCGCGCCGAGTTCGCTGAAAGCGTTGGCGAAAACTCCGTCCACGGTTCCGACGCGCCGGAAACCGCAGCGGTTGAGATCGCATACTTCTTCTCCGGTCTGGAACTGGTCGGCTAATCCGGCCGTTCATCAGAAAGACTGAAGGGGTCGCCTCGGGGCGGCCCTTTTTCTTTGGCGATCAGTTGTTGAGCGTCGGGTGGTGTGAGGACATGCGCCCTTCGACATCGCCCATTGGCGGCGCATTGGCGGCTTGATCCTTCAGGTGACGCTCCAGCAGATCGACATTGCGCAGCTTTGACTTCAAACCGATATCGAAAAGGTCACCGACCAGCGGGACGGAGCCGATGACATAGTCGATCCCGGTGTTCACCAGCATTTTCGCCAGCACGCTGTTGGGCGCGCCCATGCGGTACGATTCTTTCAGGATATACGCCGAGGGTAGAAGGGCGAGCGTATCGCCCACCACCGGCACGAGGCCCAGTATCGAATCCCACCCCATCCGCACGCCGACGATCGGCAGCTTATAGGCGCTGTCCATGCTGACGGCCAATCGGCGCAGACGGGCGAGGTCAGCTTCGTGAGAGGGGGTATGGGGTGTCATATCGGACCTTGCGTGTTGCTCTGATCGGCAAACGCGTGGTTCGGCCCCAAAGTTCCCCCCCTCCGCCGGCCCCATCCGGCTTGTGGGGAGTGCCGCTTAAAGGCTAGCGTAATCGGTGATCAGTGGCGTGGGACGCCGTGGCGGCTGGGCCGAGGTGCCGTTTGGCTTCGGCGCGGGCTTTGGTTTTTGCGGTTGCGGCGTTCTGTCAAGTCGGGCCATCGGGTAGCTCCTTTGCTGCTCGCTGGGGTTTGATGTCTCTCACCCCCGCAACCAGCTTGGGCGCGGTTCGGGTCCATAAAGGGGCCAGATTGCGCCCAGAATGGGGCAATTGTTGCGATTTTGCGACGGAACGCCCGGTATTTCCCTATGGGTTGAGGATGAAACGCGCCTCTGCCTGCAGGGTGCCCTCTGGGGCGACACGCCCACGGCCTGTCAGATCGACCAGATGTGCCAGCACGTTTCGGGTGGCCGCCCCCAAGAGCGCGGCAGGTGTTTCGGTATAGATGGCGCGGGCGAGATCTTCCGCCGTGGCGGGCCCGTCGCCCAAAGCGTCGAGGATCGACACCTCCCGCGCGCGGCGATGCGCGACCAACCAGTCGAGCCGCGCGTTGGGCTCGCTGACCGGCGCGCCGTGACCGGGGTAGAAGACCCGCCACTGCCGCGCGCCCAGCTTCTCGCAGGAGGCCATGAAATCGGTCAGATCCCCATCGGGGGGCGAGACAAGCGAGGTGGCCCATCCCATGACGTGATCCGCCGTCAGGCAGGCGTCCCCCCAAGCAAGGCTGACATGATTGCCGATGTGGCCCGGCGTGTGCAGCACTTCCAGCGTCCAGCCGTCCCCCTCCAGCAGGTCACCATCGGCTAGGGTGTGATCGGGGCGAAAGCCGTGGTCGACACCTTCACCGCCGCCCATCAGCCCCGCCTCGGCCAGCCCCTGCATCACCACCGACCGGCCCGCCGTGGCATCCCCAAAGGCCCAGACCTCAGCCCCCGTGCGCGCGGCCAGCGGGCGGGCCAGCGGCGCGTGATCCAGATGCGTATGGGTCACGATGATATGGCTGATCTGCTGCCCGGGCTGGATCGCGGCGAGGATCGCCTCAAGATGCGCGGGGCTGTCGGGTCCGGGGTCGATCACTGCCACATCGGTCTCGCCCAAGAGATAGGTATTGGTGCCGCGATAGGTCATCGGCGAGGGGTTGGGCGCCACGATCCGCCGCAGCCCGGGTTCCAAGGGTTCGGCAATGCCAATCTCGGGGTCGAAGTTGTCGGGCGGCAGCATGGTTTCACCTTTCGCTGGGGCAGGGGGCTGGCTAAGGTCTAGCCATGAACTTTGCCTGGCTCAAACGATATGTGCCGCGTGGCATCTACGGACGCGCCGCGCTGATCCTTCTGTTACCAGTGGTGTTTTTGCAATTGGTCGTGGTGGTGATCTTTGCGCAGAGGCATTTCGAAGGTGTCACCGGCCAGATGACCGATACGGTCCTGCGGGAACTGGAACTGGTCATGCTGGCGGTTGGCACGGCCCCCGATGCGCAATCCGTGCCCATGGCGGTTGAGGCGCGGGCGGGCCCGCTTGATTTCGTGGTAACGCCCGCCAACCGTCCGCTGCCTAAAAAGGACAGCATGCTGTGGTACGACTATTCGGGCCGCGTGCTGATCCCGCGCTTGCGCAGTAAGATGGACGGGATCGAAGCGGTGGACCTCAGCGATGACGATTTCGTCGTGCTCTATATCGAGAGCGTGCACGGGCCGCTGCGCATCCAGTTCGAGCGGCGGCGCATCTCGGCCTCGAACCCGCATCAGCTTTTCGTCTACACCGTGTTTTTCGGCGTGCTCTTGAGCTATATCGCCACGATTTACCTGCGCAATCAGCTGCGCCCCATCAAACGGCTGGCCCGCGCGGCGGAAGCCTTTGGCCGGGGGCGGCATGAGCCCTATACACCCACCGGCGCCATCGAGGTCCGCGCGGCGGGCAACGCTTTCGTCGACATGCGCGCCCGGATCGAGCGGCAGATCGAGCAGCGCACGCTGATGCTCTCGGGGGTCAGCCACGACCTGCGCACGCCGCTGACCCGGATGCGTCTTGGCCTGTCGATGATCGACGATGAGGATGCCGCACCGCTACTGGCCGATGTCGATGACATGCAGCGGATGCTGGACGAATTCCTGAACTTCGCCAAGGGCGCCGCTGAGGGTGAACCCGAAGAGGTGGCCCCGCATGGGTTCGTCAGCGCCATTGTCGAAGACGCGCAGCGGGCCGGGCGCAGGGTCACGCTGCTGCCGCCCGAAGGCGCGGGTGAGGGGATCGTAAAACTGCGCAGGGTCGCGATGCGCCGGGCGGTGGACAACCTGATTTCAAACGCCGTGCGCTATGGCACGCAGGCCGAAGTCTCGGTCATGCTCAGCGATCGCACCCTGCGCATCCGGGTCGAAGACGACGGCCCCGGCATCCCAGAAGCGCGGCGGGACGAGGCGACGCGGCCTTTCTCGCGGCTTGATCCTGCGCGCAATCAGGATAAGGGCGGCGGCGTGGGGCTGGGCCTTGCCATCGCATCCGACATCGCGCGCGCCCATGGCGGGGTGCTGCGGCTTGGGGAATCGGACCGCCTTGGCGGGCTGCGCGCCGATATCGTCATCGCGCGGTGACCCGGCGGCATGATTGTGCCGCGGGCCCGGCTTTGCCACAGTGAGGTGACCCTGATACGGAGCGCAGCGATGACCCCCTATGACATGATCAAAGCCCATCTCGACACGGCCGTACCCTTTGCCGCCCACGTCGGGGTGAAACTGCTGGAGATCGCAGATGGCACCGCCAGCGCCGAATTGGTGCAGCGGCATGAGACCTCGAACCACATCGGCACGCAGCACGCGGGCGCGATGTTTACCTTGGGCGAGGCGGCCTCGGGTGCCGCAATGGCCGGGGCGATCGCGCCGGTGATCATGGACATGCGCCCCGTCGCGGCCATGGGGCAGATCACCTTCAAAAAGATTGCCGAAGGCACGCTGACCGCCCATGCCCAAACCTCGCGCCCCGGGGCCGAGCTGCTAAGCGCGCTGCAAGAAGACGGAAAAGTCGCCTTTGAGGTGGCTGTCGACATCCAGAACGAAGCGGGTGAGACGGTGGTCGAGATGCAGGTGACCTGGCACGTCAGCGCCAAACGGTGAAGGCCGCGAAAGGCGGGGGCGGAAGTATGGTAGGCCCGGCAGGACTTGAACCCGCAACCAAAGCGTTATGAGCGCTCTGCTCTAACCAATTGAGCTACAGGCCCGCCATGGGCGTTTGGGTATGACGCCGCAGGCCGAGCGTCAAGACATTAGCTGCACCAAATGATTGCAGTGGGCGGCGCAATACTCTAACTCCGCGCGCAAGGGAAAATGCGCGCCGGGGGCCATGACCATGACGAAATCCGACAACGGAATCACCTATGCCGAAGCAGGCGTGGATATTGACGCAGGCAATGCGCTTGTAGAGCGGATCAAACCGGCGGCGAAATCCACCGCACGGCCCGGCGTCATGTCCGGCCTCGGCGGCTTTGGCGCGCTGTTCGATCTGAAGGGCGCAGGCTTCACCGACCCGGTGCTGGTCGCGGCGACCGATGGCGTGGGCACCAAGCTGCGCATCGCGATTGACACCGGCAATGTCGACAGCATCGGCATTGATCTGGTCGCCATGTGCGTCAACGATCTGGTTTGCCAAGGGGCCGAGCCGCTGTTCTTCCTCGACTATTTTGCGACCGGAAAGCTGGAACTCGACAGCGCCGCCCGGATCATCGAAGGCATCGCCAAGGGCTGCGCCGATTCCGGTTGTGCCTTGATCGGGGGCGAGACGGCTGAAATGCCGGGCATGTATCACGCGGGCGACTTCGACCTCGCCGGTTTCTCGGTTGGCGCGATGGAGCGCGGGACCGAGCTGCCGCGCGATGTGAAAGAGGGCGACGTGCTTTTGGGCCTGCCGAGCGACGGGGTGCATTCCAACGGCTACAGCCTCGTGCGCAAGATTGTCGAACGGAGCGGTCTGGGCTGGGGTGACGGTTGCCCCTGGGGCGATGGTGATCTGGGCAGTGCGCTGCTCACACCCACGAAACTCTACGTCAAAGGCGCCGTGGCGGCCCTGCGCGCCGATGCCGTCTCGGCGCTGGCGCATATCACCGGCGGTGGCCTGACAGAGAACCTGCCGCGTGTGCTGCCCGTGGGCCTCGCCGCTGAGATCGACCTCAACGCATGGGAATTGCCGCCGGTCTTCAAATGGCTGGCCGCCGAAGGGGGCATGGCCGAGGTCGAGATGCTCAAGACCTTTAACGCCGGGATTGGCATGGTCGCCGTGGTCTCCGCCGACAAGGTCGAGGCCGCCAAGGCCGCCTTTGCCGAGGATGGTCATAGCGCCATTGAGATCGGGCGCATCACCACCGGCAATGGCGTCACCTATTCCGGCGCGCTGCTTTGACCAAGCGGGTTGCGATTTTCGTCTCGGGCGGCGGCTCCAACATGCGGGCGCTGGTCGAGGATATGACCGGCGACCATGCAGGCCGCCCCTGTCTGGTGCTGTCGAACAACGCGGATGCGGGCGGGATCGCTTGGGCGCAGGGGCAGGGGATCGCGACCGAAGTGGTCGATCACCGCCCCTTCGGCAAGGACCGCCCGGCCTTTGAGGCGGCGCTCAGCGCCGCGCTTGAGGCCCATGCACCCGACATCATTTGCCTTGCCGGTTTCATGCGCAAACTGACCGAAGGATTTACCGATGCCTGGGCCGGGCGGATGATCAACATCCACCCCTCGCTATTGCCGAAATATCGCGGTTTGCACACCCATGCCCGCGCGTTGGAAGCTGGCGATACCGAGCATGGCTGCACCGTGCATGAGGTGACCGCCGCACTCGATGACGGTCCGATCCTTGGTCAGGCGCGCATCCCCGTTCTGCCCGGCGACACGGCCGAGAGTCTGGCCGAGCGGGTACTGGTGCAGGAACACCGCCTTTACCCCGCCGTGCTTCGCCGTTTCGCCGCCGGTGAGCGGGAGCCGGTGATGCTCACGGGCTGACGCTGGTCAAACCTTCCTGCGTGATGTACCTCTTTGGCAAAGCCCGATGACCGGGCGTGCAACATGTCAAAGAGCATATATGAAAACCATCACCACGACCGCCGACCTCGCGCAATTCTGTGAAGAGGCTGCGCGCCATGATTACGTGACCGTCGACACGGAATTCCTGCGTGAGCGGACCTATTATTCCAAACTCTGCCTTGTTCAGCTTGCCATGCCCGGCACCGATGACAGCAACGCCGTGTTGGTCGACCCCTTGGCCGATGGCATCTCGCTAGAGCCGCTGTACGACCTGTTCCGCGATACATCGGTGGTCAAGGTCTTCCACGCCGCACGGCAGGATCTTGAGATCTTCTATGTTGACGCCAAGGTCTTTCCCAAGCCGCTGTTCGACACGCAGGTCGCCGCGATGGTCTGCGGCTTTGGGGAACAGGTGGGTTATGAGACTTTGGTGCGCAAGATCGCGCATCAGTCGCTCGACAAAACCTCGCGTTTCACCGATTGGTCGCGCCGCCCGCTGACCGAGGCGCAGAAGACCTATGCCTTGGCCGACGTGACCCATCTGCGCCAAATCTACGAGTTTCTGGCCCGCAAGCTTGAACAGACCGGGCGGGCGCGGTGGGTCGCCGAAGAGCTTGAGACGTTGCTCAGCCCCGACACCTATGTGACCCAACCGCAAAACGCATGGAAACGGGTCAAGACCCGGACCAATTCGCCCAAGTTTCTGGCGATCGTCCGTGAGTTGGCCGCTTTCCGTGAGGATTACGCCCGCAGCCGCAACATCCCGCGCAACCGGGTGTTCAAGGATGACGCGCTGGTCGAATTGGCGAGCCTCAAGCCCTCGAATGGCGATGAGTTGAACCGCGCCCGGCTGCTGCTGCGCGAGGCCCGCAAGGGCGAAATCGCCGAAGGCATTCTGAAAGCCGTGGCCGCAGGCGTGGCCTGCAAGCCTGCCGACATGCCCCAGCCCGACCGCAAGCGCGACAAGCTGCAGGTGAACCCGGCGCTGGCCGATCTTCTGCGGGTGCTGCTCAAGGCCAAGACCGAAAGCGCGGGCGTCGCGGCCAAGCTCATCGCCTCGGCCAGCGATCTTGACATGCTGTCGGCAGGGGAGCGTGACGTGCAGGCGCTGCGCGGCTGGCGGCATGAGGTCTTCGGTGCCGATGCACTGCTGCTCTGCGAAGGCAAGATCGCCTTGGCCGCTGACGGGAACGACGTGAAGGCGGTCAAAGTCTGAAACGAAAAGAGCCGCCCGATCCGGGGCGGCTCTTTCTCAAAAAAGGGTCGCGCGGCGTCTTAGCGGCGAGAGACCAAAGCATTCAACTGCCCTTCGACGCGAATCTCACGCACCCCGGCCAGCATCTGATCGGTCAGGCGACGCCCGGCAATCACTTCGCGGGTGGGCCGGCTGCCCTGCGGGGTGGCCTTGTCGGGGCGCACCCCTTCCAAACGATAGGTCAGAACACCGTTGACGGGTGTCTCATCCGGCGTCGCCGGGGTCAAGCGCACCTTGTAGATGCCTTGACGCGCGGCGAGCCCGGTGGCGCGCAGGATCGCACCGCCCGGCACCGGCTCGATGGTCAGATCGGTAATCTGCTCGAAGGGGCGGCCTTCATAGGTGGCAACCTCGACCGCACGCCGCGCGAACAGCCCACTGCGCTGCGGGATCAGGGGATTTGTGCTCTCTGCCGGGGCGGCCGCAACCGAACGGGCGGGGCCGAACCAATTCAGCGGATTGATGCGGCTGTCACGGACCGTGCCGCAGGCGGATACCAAAAGGGTCGAAGCCAAAAGAGCGAGGATTGTCTTGCGCATGGGAACCGCCGTTAAGTTTACTTGCCTTGTGCTACCCCATCCCGCCAGCCTTGGGAAGGGGGTGGACCTTTGCCCAAGGGCATCCTACCTGTCAGGCAATGGAATTCACCCGAAGAGAGTGCACAGATGGCCACGCCCGCCTTTGAAGAACTGGTCGAGGATTTCGAGTTTCTGGACGATTGGGAAGACCGCTATCGCCATGTGATCGACCTTGGCAAAGCGATGGAACCGCTGCCTGAGCCGCTGCGCGTCCCCGCGACCAAGGTCGATGGCTGCGCCTCTCAGGTCTGGCTGCATGCACAGTTCGAGGGTGGAAAACTGCATTTCGACGGCGCCAGCGATGCGATGATCGTCTCGGGGTTGATCGCAGTTTTACGCAAGCTTTACAATGGCTTGACAGCCAGTGAGGTGGGCGGCGTCGATGCCAAGGCGGAACTGGCCCGGCTGGGGTTGAACGACCACCTTTCGGCGCAGCGCTCGAACGGGTTGCGCGCGATGATCGAGCGGGTGCGCGAGACGGCAGCGCAGGAAGCCTAACGCTCAGAGGGCGCGCAATGCGCGCGCCAAATCCCCGTAGCCCGTGAAGCGCCGCTCGAAGGCAAGGCCGAGCCGCGCCGCGCAGTCTTGGGCCTTTTCGGTCAGCGCCGGGTCATCCGTCTGCGCCTGATAGACCAATTTCTCGTAATTGCCGAAATACATGTCGCGCAGCTCGGGATGCCGGTCGAGGCCCATGGGCTTGATGATGAAGGCCTCAAACTGCCGGACCAGAAAATCGGTCAAATAGAAGGTGGTAATTTCATCTTCGGCGGTTTTGGCAAAACTCTCGTTGCCTTGGAAAAAGCTGTAGCAATGCGGCCCCGCCACCATTTGCACGCCCAATTCGGCACAGGCGCGTTCCAATCCGCCCCCCGTGCCGCAATCGGCGTAGACGACGAAGAAGTCGTCATAGTCCGCACGGTGTTTGGTGACCGTGTCGCGCACCGCCTGCGTGATCTTCTCCGGGTAGAGGTGAAATTTCGCGGGCAGGCAGGTCAGGTCCAGATGGGTCCAACCGTTGGCTGCTTTCAGATCCAGAATCTCACGCGCCAGCGCCCCGCAGGCAATCAGGAGAATACGGCCCGCGCGCGTGGGCGCGAGCCCGTCTTGGGTCAGGGTCCGGTCATCTGGCAGCGGGGTGTCATTCATGCCAATACCATCGCATGTCACCGCGCCCCACGCCAAGCGGGCAGGGGCGAAACGCTCAGGCGTTGGCCGAATTATGTCGACGGCCCATCCAATCCTTCGCGGTTTCCACGGCCACGGCAGCGTCGCGGCAATAGGCATCGGCCCCGATGGCCTTGCCAAATTCCTCGTTTAGCGGCGCGCCGCCGACCAGCACGATATAGTCGTCGCGCTTGCCCTGTTCGACCAGCGTGTCGATCACCACCTTCATATAGGGCATGGTCGTGGTCAGCAGGGCGGACATGCCAAGGATATCGGCCTGTTCCGCTTCGAGCGCTTCAAGATAGGCTTCGACCGCGTTGTTGATGCCCAGATCGACGACCTCGAACCCCGCGCCTTCCATCATCATGCCAACAAGGTTCTTGCCGATGTCGTGAATGTCGCCTTTGACGGTGCCGATGACCATCTTGCCGACGCGCGGCGCGCCGGTTTCAGCAAGCAACGGCTTGAGGATGGCCATGCCGCCCTTCATCGCATTGGCAGCCAGCAACACCTCGGGCACAAAGAGGATCCCGTCGCGGAAATCGGCCCCCACAATGGTCATGCCGCCGACAAGCGCCTTGGTCAGGATCTCATAGGGCTCCCACCCCCGGTCGAGCAGGATTTGCACCCCTTCCTCGATCTCTTCCTTGAGACCGTCATAGAGGTCATCGAACATCTGCTGGACAAGTTCTTCGTCGTCCAACTCGGCCAGGATGATATCGTCTTCTTCCGACATGGTGTTTCCTTCTGCTGGGCGTGCAGGTGCATGACACTTGAGCCCTTGTCTCACGGAATGTTAGCGCCGGGGTCGCGGTTTGCGACATCGGCCGCGCCTTGCGCGACGCCTTGAGGGCAAACTACTGCTTTTTGCGGTGTAAGGACAAGGGTTTGCGCGAGGTTACTTGCCGATGTTCGCGAAATGTTCTAGCCTTCTTTCATGGATAGGGAAGACCAGCGATTCCGCGTGCTTGGCCGCGCGGCAGCCAGCAATGATGCGGGCCGGTTCGAGCGCCATAGTCGCGTGGCCGAAGATGACGGTTGGGCGCGTGACGAGGTGCTTCCGGTGCTGCGCACCCAGACCAGTATCGAGGTGCCGCGCCGGGTGATCACCTACAACCGCTCGCCGGATTTGCCTTTTGACCGCTCGATCAACCCCTATCGGGGCTGCGAACATGGCTGCGTCTACTGTTTCGCGCGGCCCAGCCATGCCTACCTCGGCCTATCGCCGGGCTTGGATTTCGAAACCCAGTTGATCGCCCGCCCCGAAGCGCCGGAGGTTCTGGCGCGGGAACTGCGGTCGAAGCGGTATCAGGTCGCGCCCATCGCCATCGGCACCAACACCGACCCCTATCAGCCGATCGAAAAGACCCATGGCATCATGCGAGAATGTCTTGAGGTGTTAGCCGCGTTCAATCACCCGGTGGCGATCGTCACAAAGGGCAGCCTGATCGAACGCGACATCGACATCTTGGGCGACATGGCAGGGCGCGGATTGGCGGCGGTCGGCATTTCGGTGACCACGCTGGACCCGAAGCTCAGCCGTTTGATGGAGCCGCGCGCGCCCGCGCCGCAGCGGCGGTTGCAGGTAATCCGAAAGCTGTCGGAGGCAGGCATGCCGGTGCGGATCATGGCATCGCCGATGATCCCGGCGCTGACCGACCCGGAGTTGGAGGCGATCCTCACCGCCGGACGCGAGGCTGGCGCGCGGCATGCAAGCTGGATCATGCTGCGCCTGCCGAGAGAGGTGTCGCCGCTGGTGCAGGACTGGCTCGCCACCCATTACCCCGACCGGGCCGAGCGGATCATGGCGCGCTTGCGCGATATGCATGGGGGCAAGGACTATGACGCAGGCTGGCACAAACGGATGCGGGGCGAGGGGCCATATGCGCAGATGGTGGCGCAACGCTTTGATTTGGCGGTGAAGCGTCTGGGGCTGGCCCGTTCCGGCGTGCCGCTGCGCCGTGATCTGTTTCGACCGCCCTTCGAAAAGGGCGATCAATTGAGCTTGTTCTGAGCCTCAGCCCCGGCGGCGCCCGCGGCGCGGGCCTCGGGTTGGGCCTTGGCCATCGGTGCCATCGCTTTCGGAAGAGAAATCGCCAATCTCTTCGCGGATTTGCTCCAGCGTGGGGGCCGGGCCTTTTTCGGTGCTGTCGAGCGCCTCGCGCATGGCGACCAGATGCTCGGGCAGGGTGCCGCAGCAGCCGCCGATGATGCTTGCGCCTGCGTTGCGGGCCATCACCGCATAGCGCGCCATCAATTCGGGCGTGCCGTCATAGTGGATGTGGCCTTCGACGTATTTCGGGATGCCTGCGTTGCCTTTGGAGATGATCGGCAGCGTGCCGTTCTTCGCGGCAAAGCCAAGCACGGTGCGCAGCAGGTCAGAGGCGCCGGTGCCGCAGTTGGCGCCATAGGCCAGCGGCATGTTGTCCAGCTCGTGCACCAGATCGACCATCCCTTCGGAGGTCAGCCCCATCATCGTGCGGCCCGCGGTGTCAAAGCTCATCGTGCCGCACCACGGCAGACCGGCCAGTTGGAAGCCCTCGGCGGCGGCGCGGTATTCTTCGGGGGCGCTGATCGTCTCCAACCAGCCGATATCGGCACCGCCTGCTTTGAGGCCATCGGCGGTCTCGTGGAACATCTCGACGGCGAGGGAATGCGACAGGGTGCCCACAGGCTCCATGATCTCACCCGTGGGGCCGACGGAGCCTGCGACGATCACCTTGCGCTCGGCGGTATCGGCCACTTCGCGCGCCAATTCGGCCGAGACGCGGCTCAACTCATGCACGCGGTTCTGCGCATCGTGCAGCTTGAGACGGGCGGCATTGGCGCCGAAGGAATTGGTCAGGAACAGATCACTGCCCGAATCCACCGCGAAACGGTAAAGCTTGGTGATCTTGGCGGGCTCGTCGGTGTTCCACAATTCAGGCGCGTCGCCCGACATCAGCCCCATGTTAAACAGATTGGTGCCCGTGGCCCCATCGGCGAGCAATGTGCCCTTTTCAGCGAGAAGATCGGTGAATGCGTTGCTCATGGGGGCTCCTGTTGGGTCTTGGAATTTTGCCTGATGTCACGCTGGCCACTTGGGGGCAATCTCATAATATTCATCTTCATTATGAGGGCAGGCGGGAAGGCTGCGCCCCGGCGCCGGGACCGGGACGCAGGGGGTCAGTTGGTCTCGCTCAGCAGTTGCGCCTTGGCCTCGGCCATCAGGCTTTGCATCTTGCCGCGGATCGTCGCCTCATCCGCGCGGTTGCCCAGATCGCCCGAGACTTTGCGATAAACGTCTTCGTCGCCCGCCTCTTCGAAATCGGATTTCACGACCTCTTTGGCATAGTCTTCGGCGTCGCTGCCAGATTTGCCCAAAAGTTCAGCAGCCCAGAGGCCCAGAAGCTTGTTGCGCCGCGCCTCGGCGCGGAATTGCATGTCCGCGTCGTGGGCGAACTTGCTTTCAAAGGCATTTGCGCGGTCGTCAAAGTTGCTCATGGCAGGTCTCCGATTGCTGTTGTTACCCGTTTGATATGCGAACGCCTGCCCGTTCTCGCAAGTGGCGGGGCAAAGGTGGCGGGCCATGCTTGCAGCAGCGGGGTGCTTGCACTAAGAGAAGCGCAAGCGGCGGGGATGTTCCCGGCCCCCTGTTGGAAAGGATGCCCATGGCCCGGCGCAACAAGATCTACGAAGGCAAGGCAAAGATCCTCTATGAAGGTCCCGAGCCCGGTACGATCGTTCAATATTTCAAAGACGATGCCACGGCCTTCAACGCCGAGAAGAAAGCCACGATCGAAGGCAAGGGCGTGTTGAACAACCGCCTGTCCGAGTTCTTTATGACTGGCCTGAACAGCATCGGCGTGCCGACGCATTTCATCAAACGCCTGAACATGCGCGAACAACTCGTGCGTCAGGTCGAGATCATTCCGCTGGAAGTGATCGTGCGCAACTATGCCGCCGGTTCCATGTCCAAGCGCCTTGGCATCGAAGAGGGCACGCAATTGCCGCGCCCGATTGTCGAATATTGCTACAAGGACGACTCGCTCGGCGATCCGCTGGTCACCGAAGAGCATATCGCCGCCTTCGGCTGGGCCAGCCAGCAAGACATGGACGATATCCTAAGCCTTGCGCTGCGGGTCAATGACTTCATGTCGGGCGTGATGATGGCCGTGGGCATCAAGCTGGTGGACTTCAAGATCGAGATTGGCCGCGTTTACGACGGTGATTTCCAGCGTCTGATCGTCGCCGATGAGATCAGCCCCGACAGCTGCCGCCTGTGGGACATCGAAACGGGCCAGAAGCTCGATAAGGACGTGTTCCGCCGCGATCTCGGCTCGCTCACCGATGCCTATACCGAAGTGGCCAAACGCCTTGGCGTCATGCCCAAGAACAACGCGCCGGTGACCAAGCCGACGCTGATCAATTAACGCGGCTTCGCCGTTCAATTTGCAGATGTTACAAAGGGGTGTCGCGCCATGAAAGCACGGGTGCATGTGATGCTGAAGAACGGGGTGCTCGACCCTCAGGGCGAAGCGGTTCGCCACGCGCTCGGAGCCTTGGGCTTTGACGGGGTGAACGGTGTGCGTCAGGGCAAGGTGATCGAGCTTGACCTCGCCGAGGGCACCTCCGAGGCCGATGTGACCGCCATGTGCGAAAAGCTCTTGGCCAATACGGTGATCGAATCCTATTCGGTGGAGCTGGCCTGATGCACGCAGCGGTGGTTGTCTTTCCCGGGTCCAATTGCGACCGCGACCTTGCCGTGGCTTTCAGAGCCGCGGGCGCCAAGGTCTCCATGGTCTGGCACAAGGACAGCGAACTGCCGCAAGGCGTTGATATCGTGGGGATCCCCGGCGGGTTCTCCTATGGCGATTACCTGCGCTGCGGGGCCATCGCCGCGAATTCGCCGATCTGCCGCACCGTGGCGGCCCATGCGGAGCGTGGCGGCTATGTGCTGGGCATCTGCAACGGTTTTCAGGTGCTGACCGAAACCGGCCTGCTGCCGGGCGCGCTGCTGCGGAACGCAGGGCTAAAGTACATCTGCAAGACCGTGGGTCTGAAGGTCGAGACCACGGCGAGCGATTACACCAGCGGCTACAGTGCCGGTCAGGTCATCGACATTCCGATCGCCCACCACGACGGCAACTATTTCGCGGATGACGAGACGATTGCGAAACTGCGCGGCGAAGATCGCGTGGCCTTCAGCTATGCGGAGAACCCGAATGGCGCGCGCGATGACATCGCGGGCATCCTGTCGGAGAACCGCCGCGTGCTGGGCATGATGCCACACCCTGAACGGGCGGCGGAGGCTGCGCATGGCAATACGGATGGGGCGGCGCTCTTCCGCGCATTGACCGGTGCTTTGCAAACCGCCTGACTTGAGTGCGGCGCGCGGAGCGCGTAAGTTGCCGCGATGAGTGATACATCCGGTTCCGAAGGCAATAGCATGGCCGTATCCTGGCGGGTGCGGTTTGCCATCGCGTCGCTGATGATCCTCGCCGTGGTGACGATTTCGATCACCAACAAGCTGCTGACCGACCGTTTTACCGAAAGCACCCGCAACCGCGCCGAACTGCGCATCGCGCTTTATAGCGGCAACCTGCTGGCGGAACTGCGCCAGAATGCCATCGTGCCGCAGCTTTTGGCCCGCGACCCAACCTTGATCGGGGCGCTGCAAACGGCGGATTATTCCCTGTCGACGCAGCGGCTTATCTCCTTCGTGGAAGAGATTGGCGCGGCCTCTTTGATGCTTTACGACATCGACGGGCGCACGGTGGCGGCGACCGACCGCAACCGCTTGGGCTCTGCGCATAAATCCGCGCCCTATTTCGTCGACGCCATCCGCTCTAACGCGACGATCTTTTCGACCATCGAGCGGGAGCAGGGCGGCTATCGTTTCCTTTATTCGCGGCGGATGCAGTCTGGCGGCACGACCCTTGGCGTGATCGCGGTCGAGGTCGACTTGCAAAAATTCGAACGCGCATGGGCCGGGATTTCCGACGCGGTGATTGTCATGGACAGCACCGGGCAGATCATTCTCGCCACCGAGCCGCGCTGGCGCGGGCTGACCGAACCCGAAGCCTTGGCCAACCACACGCCGCAAAGCGCCATCGAGCGCGCCATCCAAGCCACCACGGATTGGACCGCGCTGCCGCCTGATGCCTACCTGCAAGGCGAAGCGGTGATGCGGCTGGAGAACCGCATCCCGTTCCGCGGCTGGCGGATGAGCAGTTACACCACCTATGCCTCCGTGCGTGAAAAGGTGAACGGCGTGCTGGCGCTTGAGGTCATGGGCTTTGCGATCCTGCTGGCCTTGGCGTTCTACTTCCTCAGCCGTCGCACCGCCGGCAGGCTGGCGATTTTCCAACGGGAATCGGCCAAGCTCAGGGCGCTGAACCTCGCTCTCCAACGTGAGATTGCTGAGCGCAAGCGGGTGCAACAGACCCTCGCCGTGGCCGAGCAAACCCTTGAACAGTCATCGAAACTTGCCGCCTTGGGTGAGATGTCCGCCGCCGTGAGCCATGAGTTGAACCAACCGCTTGCCGCGATGAAGACCTATCTGGCGGGCGCGCGGCTGTTGCTCAATCGCAACCGGCAGGATGAGGCCCTGTCGTCCTTTGGCCGCATCGACGATCTGATCGAACGGATGGGCGCGATTACCCGGCAATTGAAATCCTATGCCCGCAAGGGGCAAGAGGCCTTCTCTCCGGTCGACATGGGGGCGGCCTTGGCCTCATCCCTGTCGATGATGGAGCCGCAATTGCGCCAACGGCAGGTCCAGATCAGCCGGATTCTGCCCGATAATCCCGTCATGGTGATGGGAGACCGTATGCGGATCGAACAAGTTATGGTAAACCTGTTAAGAAATGCATTGGACGCAACAAAATCGGAACGAAACCCTCAGGTGGACATTATACTATCAGCGGGGGAGACGGCGACATTGACCGTGCGCGACAATGGCCCGGGAATCGAAGATTTGGACGCGCTGTTCGAACCTTTCTACACGACCAAACAGCCCGGCGATGGCGTGGGGCTGGGTCTTGCCATTTCATCGGGGATCGTCAACGACCTCGGCGGGAGGCTGACGGCGCGCAACGGACAGAACGGTGGCGCTGTATTTGAAATGCAACTGCCCATATTGGCAGATGAAACGAAGATAGAAGCGGCGGAGTAAACGCATGGCTCAGGCAATGAAAATCGCGATTGTAGATGACGAACAGGACATGCGGCAGTCGATCAGCCAGTGGCTGGCCCTCTCGGGCTATGACACGGAAACTTTCGGCAGCGCCGAAGATGCGCTCAAGACATTGGGGCCGGACTATCCGGGCATCGTCATCTCCGACATCAAGATGCCGGGCATGGATGGGATGCAATTTCTGAAAAAGCTCATGGGCAGCGACTCGGCCCTGCCGGTCATTATGATCACCGGCCATGGCGACGTGCCGATGGCGGTGGAGGCGATGCGGGTGGGCGCGTTTGACTTCCTCGAAAAACCCTTCAACCCCGACCGGATGAGCGAGTTGGCCAAGAAGGCCACCAACGCGCGGCGGCTGGTGATGGACAACCGCGCCCTGCGGCGTGAATTGTCGGATGGCGGTCAGTTGATGAAAAAGCTGATCGGCCAATCCCCGGTGATGGAGCGCCTGCGCGAGGATATTCTGGACCTGGGGCAGGCTGATGGCCATGTGCTGATTGACGGGGAAACCGGGACGGGCAAGACTTTGGTTGCCCATGCGTTGCATGCCGTTGGCTCGCGGGCGGGCAAGAAATTCGTGCTCGTCTCCTGCGGTGCCTTGGAGGAAGAGGCGCTGGCCAAACGGCTATTCGGCCCGATGCAGCCCGAAGATGCGCAGCTGCCCGCCATCGAAGAGGCCCGCGGGGGCACCTTGGTTTTGGAGGATATCGAGGCGCTGTCCGAGCAGCTTCAAGCCCGCCTGTTGAGCGCGATCAACGAGCAGGGCACCCCGGCGGAGACACGGATCGTCGCCATCTCGAACCTGCAAGAGGCAGAGCGTACCTCGGAAGACGCGCTGCGCTCGGACCTGTTTTACCGTCTGGCGGCCCTGCGCATCACCGTGCCCCCCCTGCGCCAGCGCGGCGAGGATATTCTGACGCTCTTCACCCGATTGAGCGATCAGTTTGCGGATGAGTACGGTTGCGAAGCGCCGCAAGTCTCGGCGCAAGAGGCGGCGCAACTGTTACAAGCACCTTGGCCCGGTAACGTGCGCCAACTCATCAATGTGGCTGAACGCGCCGTGCTGCAATCGCGCCGCGGCTCGGGCACCATCGCCTCGCTGTTGATGAGCGACCATGACGAGATGCAGCCGGTGATGACCACCGAAGGCAAACCGCTGAAGGAGTATGTCGAAGCCTTTGAGCGCATGTTGATCGACAACACCATGCGCCGCCACAAGGGCTCGATCGCCAGCGTGATGGACGAGCTTTGTCTGCCGCGCCGGACCTTGAACGAAAAGATGGCGAAATACGGGTTGCAGCGGTCAGATTACCTCTGACCGCGCCCTACAAGCAGCGCGGCTTAACCGCTGCGCTGCTCTGCGATCTCAACCGCTTTGCCATTCGGATCGGTGATGCAAGACCAGCTCGCCGCGCCGGGCACATCGACGATGTGGCGGTAAAGCTCAACGATCGGGCGGGTGGTGTTGATCGCAACCCCCGCCGCTCCGGTTTGCTGGGCCACCGCAGAGACGCAGCTTTTCTGCCCGCGCAATTCCGCCAGCGCCGCGGGGTCGTCGGCCACGGCGATCTCGTCACAGGCGGCGAGGCCCAGAAGGGTCAGGCAAAGCGCGGGGCGCAGGAATTTAGGCATGAGAGCGGTCCTTTGAAACTCTGGGCCGCAGCGGCGGCAAGGCAATTCTATGGCGTCGCCCGGCGGTAGCCGCCGCGACAGTCTGAATGTTTCCAAGCCCATGCGCCTTGTCAACCGACCCGGGGTAAAGCGCATTTGACTGTTGCTCATTCGATTGACCATTGTGTTTCACCCCGTAAAGCCCTTAACTAGCCGGATAAGTCCCGTAACGCCCGACCGGCGTGGGGTGACTTTTGACAGTTTCGCTGCCGTGCCCGCCCGACACCGGGGGGCCAGCAGACCGATTGGGCCGGAAACGGCCGAAGAACCGCTGATATTCGTGAGGGTTAGCCCGACCGAAGCACAGCTAATTAATGGATGGGAGAGGCCGTAGAGCCCTCGCATCGGAGAAGAACCGCGATGACGCGCGCAGATGCTCAGAGCAGACAGTCGGGGGCCCTTGGTGGCCCTGCTGTTGCCGCGTCCTCCATCGCCCTGACAAGTCACACCTCCCAGCCCGAAGCCCCGCCAGGGGCCTTTTGTGCGCGGGTGCTGTGCATAATGGATCTATGTCTAAGAAAATGCTTATCGATGCCACCCACGCCGAGGAAACTCGGGTCGTGGTCGTGGACGGAAACAAGGTCGAAGAATTCGATTTTGAATCGGAAAACAAACGCCAACTTGCTGGCAATATCTATCTAGCCAAGGTTACACGGGTCGAACCGTCGCTTCAGGCGGCCTTTGTCGACTATGGCGGCAACCGTCACGGTTTCCTCGCTTTTTCGGAAATCCACCCCGATTACTATCAGATTCCCGTGGCCGACCGTCAGGCGCTGTTGGAAGAAGAGCGCGCCTATGCCGAAGCGCAGGCCGCCAAGGACGACGAGGAAGAAAAACCCAAGCGGACCCGCTCGCGCTCGCGCAGCCGGTCGAAGAGCCAAGCCGCCGAGACCAACAGCGACGATGCCGTAGCCACCGCCGAGGTTGCCGAGGACAGCAGCGATCAGATCGCGGGCATGGAAACGGTCGATCTCGACAGCGAAGAGGGCAGCTCGCCCATGGAGCGGGTCGCGGAGACGCCGGTTGAAGAGCCCGAGAGCGACGCGAACGACGACGCGGCCAAGGCCGCTGACCCAGCCCCCGCGGATGCCGATGATGCGGCGAAAGCGGGCGAGGCTGACGCCAAGGATGACGCCCAAACCGACGGCGAAGAGGCCGATGGCGAAGACGACAAAGGCAGCGATGCCGCCGCCAAGGACGATTCCATCGAATCCGTCGCCGATGAGGACGACAGCGAAGACATTCGCCCCGTGCGCAAACCGCGCCCGCGCCGCTACAAGATTCAAGAGGTCATCAAGGTCCGCCAGATTCTGCTGGTGCAGGTCGTCAAGGAAGAGCGCGGCAACAAGGGTGCGGCGCTGACCACCTACCTCAGCCTCGCCGGTCGTTACTGCGTGCTGATGCCCAACACTGCCCGTGGCGGTGGCATCAGCCGCAAAATCACCAACGCCGCCGACCGCAAGAAGCTCAAGGAAATCGCGACCGAGATCGAGGTGCCGAAAGGTGCGGGCCTCATCGTGCGCACCGCCGGGGCGAAACGCACCAAGGCCGAGATCAAGCGCGACTACGAATACCTCCAGCGCCTCTGGGAGCAGATTCGCGAGTTGACGCTGAAGTCAATCGCGCCTGCCAAAATCTACGAGGAAGGCGACCTGATCAAACGGTCGATCCGCGACCTCTACAACCGCGAGATCGACGAGATTCACGTCGAAGGCGAGCGCGGCTACCGCATCGCCAAGGACTTCATGAAGATGATCATGCCGTCCCACGCCAAGAACGTGAAACTCTACAACGAAAGCCTGCCGCTCTTTGCCCGCTATCAGGTCGAGAGCTACCTCTCGGGCATGTTCAACCCCACGGTGCAACTGCCCTCGGGCGGCTATATCGTGATCGGCGTGACCGAAGCGCTGGTGGCGATCGACGTGAACTCGGGCCGGGCCACCAAGGAAGGCTCGATCGAACAGACCGCGCTTAAGACCAACCTTGAGGCCGCCGATGAGGTCGCACGCCAGCTGCGTTTGCGTGACCTTGCCGGGCTCATCGTGATTGATTTCATCGACATGGACGAGCGCAAGAACAACGCCGCCGTCGAAAAGCGCATGAAGGACCGGCTCAAGACCGACCGGGCGCGGATTCAAGTGGGCCGCATCTCGGGCTTCGGCCTGATGGAAATGTCGCGCCAACGTCTGCGTCCGGGCATGATCGAGGCGACGACCCAGCCTTGCCACGCCTGCCACGGCACCGGCCTCGTGCGCTCGGACGACAACCTCGCCCTGTCGATCATTCGTCAGATCGAAGAAGAAGGCACCCGCCGCCGCTCGCGCGAGGTGCTGGTGCGCGCGCCCGTGGGCATCGCCAACTTCCTGATGAACCAAAAACGCGAGCATATCGCCCATATCGAAATGCGCTACGGCATGTCGGTGCGAATTGAGGGCGATCCGTCGCTGGTGAGCCCCGACTTCCACATCGAGAAGTTCAAGACGGCCACGCGCACCGTGCCGCCGGTCTCGGATCACGTCGTCTCGGTCGATACCTCCCTGATGGATCAAATCGACGAGGATGAGAGCGCCGCCGAGGCCGAGGAGGCCCCAGCCGCACAGGATGCCAGCCCCTCCGACAACGGGAACGGCAATGGCAATGGTGAAGAGGGTGAGGGCAAATCCAAGCGCCGCCGCCGCCGTCGCCGCAGCCGGGGTGGCCGTGGCCGCAACGGCAATGGCGATCAGCAGAACGGTGCAGAGGATCAAAACGGTGCTCAGCAGCAGGACGAGGCGAAATCGGACGAGGGCGAGAAAACCGCGCCGGTAGAAGCGGAAGCCCCGCAGGCCGAAGCGGAAGCCGCGTCTGCCGAGGAGAAGCCCAAGCCGAAATCCCGCGGCCGCTCGCGCAAGCCCAAGGCCGAAGTCGCCCCCGAAGCGGAACCCGCGCCCGAAGCTCTTGCCGCCGCAGAAGGCGAAGCACCGAAAGTCAGCGCCGAAGCCGAAGGGAAGGAGACGCCCAAGCCCAAGGCCAAGCGCAGCCGTCGGACCAAGAAACCCGCAGCCGACGCAGCGGAAGAGACCGTAAGCGCAGACGCCGTGGCAACCGAGGAAGAGCCCGCGCCGAAGCCTAAGCGCCGCAGCCGCGCCAAGGCCAAGCCGGTCGAGCCGGTCGCCGAAGCCACGCCCGACGCGATGGCCGAAGCCCTGCCGGACGAGGCGCCCATCGCGGCCCCGTCGCCAGAGACGGCGACGCCCGTCGCGGAAGCGCCTCAGCCTGAGCCGCAGCCTGAACCCGCGCCTCAACCAGTCGAGGCCGAGGCTCCCGCTGCCGAAGCCGCTCCTGAGCCGGTCGCGGAAAAGGTCGAAGAGCAGCCCACTGAAAAGCCCAAGCCCAAACGGCGCGGCTGGTGGTCACTGGGCAGCTAAGACGCTTTAGACAAAGAGAACGGCGGGCTTTCAGGCCCGCCGTTTTCAGTTTTTGCATAGGGTAAGAAAGACGGCGCGAATGCGCCCGTTCAGCCGCCCTTGGTGATGATGTAAAACTCTGCCGCGCCCTCGGTCCGGGTTTCGGTCAGCTGATGGCCAGCCTCGGCACAGAAATGCGGCACGTCGATCACGGCGGCGGGGTCATCCGCCGTCATGTGAAGCTGATCGCCCGGCGCAAGCGCCGCCAGTCGTTTGCGTGCCTTCAGCACGGGCAGGGGGCAGAGAAGCCCCGTGGCATCCAGTTTTTCGATCTTCATAAGCTCAGTTAAGCCAAGCCGGTCCCGAGGTCCACGATCTTGTGACAATATGACAGGTGACGCCGGGGCCATGTCGGTCTAGGAGTTGGTCATGTTTGAAGTAAGCCTCATCGACGCCGGGATCCTGCCGGCCATGACCATCGCCCTTGTCGCCGGGATTTTCAGTTTCCTGTCGCCCTGCGTACTGCCCATTGTGCCGCCCTATCTGGCCTATATGGGGGGCGTGTCGATCAATGACATGTCCAGTCAATCCAGCGCGCGGCGCCGCGCCGTGGTGGCGGCGCTGTTTTTCGTGCTGGGGCTGAGCACCGTCTTCGTGCTCTTGGGTTTCACCGCCTCGGCTTTCGGGATGTTCTTTCTCCAGAATCAGGCGCTTTTCGCCAAGATTTCCGGCCTGGTGATCATCATCTTCGGCCTGCATTTCATCGGCCTTTTTCGCATTCCCTTTCTGGATCAAGAAGCGCGGTTGGATGCGGGCGACAAGGGCGGTTCCAGCTTCGGCGCCTATGTTCTGGGTCTGGCCTTCGCCTTTGGCTGGACGCCCTGCATCGGCCCGCAGCTCGGCGCGATCCTGTCGCTCGCGGCGAGTGAGGCTTCCGTCTCGCGCGGGACGCTCTTGCTGGGCGTCTATGCGGCAGGGCTGGGGATTCCGTTCCTGCTGGCTGCGATGTTCATCACCCGCGCGATGACGCTGATGAACCGCATCAAACCGCATATGAAGCTGATCGAGCGGATTATGGGGGGGCTTCTCGTGCTCGTCGGGCTGGCCTTGCTTACCGGTGCCTTCACCGCCTTCTCCTTCTGGCTGCTCGAAACCTTCCCGATCCTCGCAACCGTGGGTTAAGCCTTATTCTCGCCCCGAATGACGGCTAGACTGTGCCGAAGAAGAGGGCGGGCATGGCAAACACAGCGCAGGCAAAGACGGTGAAAAGGCGCCGGGTGTTCTACATCCCCGGCTACGATCCGATTCACCCGCGCCGCTACCGAGAGCTTTACCGCAAGGAGGGCGCTGCGCAGGCAGCAATCTCGGGCTATGAGATCGGGCTGAAGCCGAAGGCGGGCCGCGGCAATTACGGCTGGCAGGTGGATGCTGAGATCGACGGGCAGCGGGTGACCGCGCAAGTCGAGGTGCTGGTCTGGTCCGACATCGTGCGCCAAAGCATGAGCAGTTCGATCCCCGCGACCTATTGGCAATTGCTGCGCACCGCGGGGGTCTACATCGGGTCGGGCGCGCTTTGGCGGCTGATGCGGCTGCGCAAGGGGCCGGTGATCGCCGCACTTTACCCCGTTGGCATGTTGATCGCGCAGGCGCTGCTGGCGGTGGCCCTTGGCCTGTTGGTCTATGCCGCGCTTGCGGTGCTCAGCGATCATTGGGCCGCACGGCTGGCCTTCGCGGCTTTGGGCATGGGGTTGGGCGTTGCCCTGCTGCGCTGGTTCAAAAGGAAGGACGGCAAGTTTTTCGCCTATTACCTGATGCATGACTACGCCTATTCCGCCGCCACCAAGGGCGCGAATCCGCCGCAGCTTGAGGCCCGAATGGCCACGTTTGGCGATGCCATCGCCGCTGCGCTGACTGATGATGTCGACGAGGTCTTGGTCGTCGGCCATTCCTCGGGCGCGCATCTGGGGGTTTCGGTACTGGCCGATCTGATCCGGTCGGGCAGGGTGGCCGAAGGCGGACCTGCTCTGGGTTTCCTCACGCTGGGGCAGGTGGTGCCAATGGTGTCTTTCCTGCCCCGGGCCGAGCGGTTGCGCGGCGATCTGCGCTATCTCTCGGCACGTGATGAATTGGCTTGGGTCGATGTCACCGCCCCGGGCGATGGCTGCGCCTTTGCGCTTTGCGATCCGGTGTCGGTCTCCGGCGTGGCGCCCGAAGGGAAACGCTGGCCGCTGGTCTTCTCCGCCGCCTTTACGCAAACCCTCAGCCCCGCGCGGTGGAAGGCGCTCCGCTGGCGCTTCTTCCGGCTGCATTTCCAGTATCTCTGCGCCTTTGACCGACCGCGCGACTACGATTATTTCCAGATCACCGCCGGGCCGCGCACACTCGCCGCGCGCTATGACGGGCGGCCGGCGTCGAAATCGCGCATCGACTACGCCGTCAGCAAATACACCTCTGTCGCCGCATGAGCCATCCGCCCAAACCCCCCGCGCGGCCCGACCGCGTGTCGCTCTGGCGCTATGCCAAACTGTTTCGCGCCGACATCCTCTCGGCCCAGCCCGCGCGGCTCTACCGGGCGTGGATGGCAGAGTTTAAAACGCCCTTCTTTCGCAGCTACCTGATGAACCAGCCCGAGCTGGTCAAAACCGTGTTGAAGGACCGACCCGAAGATTTCCCCAAGTCCGACCGCATCGGCGAGGGGCTGCGCCCCCTCTTGGGCAACTCTGTCTTTCTGACCAATGGCGAGACATGGAAACGCCAGCGCCGCATCATCGACCCGGCCTTCGAGGGCGGGCGCCTGCGAGAGACTTTTCCGGCCATGTGGGACGCGGCTGAAGCCGCTGCGGCGAGGCTGGCGCCCAAGGCAGGGCAGGTCATCGAGATCGAAGCCGAAACCAGCCACGCCGCCGCCGATGTGATTTTTCGCACGCTGTTTTCCCTGCCGATCGAACATGAAGTCGCCCGGGCGGTCTTTGACGAGTTTCGCAATTATCAACGCAGCCAGCCGATCCTGAACCTCGGGGCGCTCTTGCCGCTGCCGCGCTGGATGCCGCGCCTGTTTCGCCGCGACACGCGGGCCAGTGCGGCGCGGATCAGGACGTTGATCACCGATCTGACCCGCGCGCGCATGGCGCAGATCGAGGCCGGCACCGCGCCCGACGATCTTGCGACCAAGATCATGACCCAAGCCGATCCCGAAACCTCAGAGAGTTTCGACACCGAAGAGATGGTCGATCAGGTCGCGATTTTCTTTCTTGCGGGGCATGAGACCAGCGCCTCGGCCCTTGCTTGGGCGCTGTATTTGATGGCGACCCATCCCGCGTGGCAAGAGCGTCTGGCGGAAGAGGCGCAGTCGCTTGAGACCTGCGACTTCGCGGTGATGTCGAAACTCAAGCTCAGCCGCGATGTCTTTCGCGAAACGCTGCGCCTCTACCCGCCGGTCCCGATGATGGTGCGGGAGAACCGCTGCCCCGAACGCTTCCGTGACCGAGAGGTGAAACAGGGCGCGCAACTGGTGCTCAGCCCGTGGCATCTGCACCGCCACGAACGGCTGTGGGACAACCCCGACGGCTTTGACCCGACCCGCTGGCAGACCGAGAATGGCAAACAGTGCCAACGCGAGGCTTTCATCCCATTCTCAGCCGGGCCGCGGGTCTGCACGGGGGCGGGCTTTGCCATGGTCGAGGGGCCGCTGATCCTGTCGCGCATCCTGCGCGACTTCCGCGTGACGGCCCAGCCGGGCCGGGTGCCGGTGCCTGTCGCACATTTGACCGTCCGATCAGATAAGGGCATTTGGTTAGCGCTATCAAGACGCTAGCTGCTATCATCGGCTTTGCGTTTCAATTAGAAACGCAGCGAACGGAATCAAAATAGGATCTGGGTGATATGGGCTACGACAAGGCGCAACTTGAGCAAATGAACAGCGGCAAGGGCTTCATCGCGGCGCTTGATCAATCGGGTGGCTCCACCCCCAAGGCGCTGAGCCTCTATGGCGTGGAACCGTCGGATTACAACGGCGACGAAGAGATGTTCAAAGCTGTCCACGACATGCGCGCGCGGATCATTCTGGCCGATGATTTCACCTCTGAGAAAGTGATCGGCGCGATCCTTTTCGAGCGCACGATGGATGACACGATCAACGGCAAACCGGTCGCGCAGCTGCTCTGGGAAGACCGGGGCGTGGTGCCTTTCCTGAAGATCGACAAGGGCCTGGAAGAGACCAACAACGGCGTGCAGATGATGAAGCCGATCATGGAGATCGACGATCTGCTGGCCCGCGCGGTGAAGAATGGCATCTTCGGCACCAAGGAGCGCTCAGTCATCCACGAGGCCAACGAGAGCGGCATCGCCGCCGTGGTGGCACAGCAGTTCGAACTGGCCAAACAGGTCTGCGCCGCCGGCCTCGTGCCGATCATCGAGCCTGAGGTGAACATCAATTCCGAGAGCAAGGCCGAGGCCGAAGAGATTCTGCACAGAGAGATCGCGAAACACCTGAAGGCGCTGCCCGAAGGCGAGATGGTGATGCTGAAACTGACGATCCCCGAAAAGGCCGGTCTCTATGACGATCTGGCCGAACATGCCAATGTGCTGCGCGTCGTGGCGCTGTCGGGCGGCTATTCCACGGCGGAAGCCTGCGAACGGCTGGGCAAGAACCGGACCATGATCGCCAGCTTCTCCCGCGCTTTGACCGAAGGGCTGAACGTCAAGATGACGGACGCGGAGTTCAACACGGCGCTAGGGCAGAACATCGACAAAATTTACCAAGCGTCGATCTGTTAGATCGGAATTTTTTGAAAATTCCGAAGCCGTTTTCTTGAAAAGAAAACGGCTAGGCAATCCGCCGGATAGGTTCTCTATTGCAAAATATGATGACCTGTCCGGCGTTCTCAACCGCTTGATAGCCGCGGCGTTGCAATTCCGCTTCGAATGCCCGGCGTCCGACGAATTTCTCGATATCTCGCGCTTTGCGCCGGATCACTTGACCGTTGATCGCGGCGCGCGAGGCAAAGAGGCTGTGAAGCCACGCCTGTGGCGAAAGGGGAGAGGCCAAAGTCATGGCCCGACGCTAATCCGCTTTTGGTAAACGTTCCTTTAACGACCGCAGCACAAACACGCGGATCGCCCCGGCCAGCCCGATGTCCAGCCCACGGGCCGCGTCGATCTCGGCCACCAGCGCGTTGATCGGCAGCCCACGCGCCGCGGCAATGGCGCGGAACTCTTCCCAAAAGTCGTCTTCGAGGGAGATTGATGTCCGGTGGCCCCTTAGGGTCACCGAATGTTTGCGGGGCCGGGTGCTCATGTCTCGCGCTTATGCGCGTCGAGCGTGGCCTTGGCTTGGGCGGCGCTTTTGCGCGCCGCCTCTTTCTCGGCTTTGCTGCGGCCAAAGCGCAGCACATTCTCATCCGCCTGAGCGCGGCGGGCCGCAAGATCGCGTGCCTTTCTCGCCTTGTTCAGGTTGATGGGCTGGCTCATTTCGGGCCGATCATCTTCTCAGGGCGCACCACACGCTCGAATGTCTCGGCATCGACAAAGCCCAAGGCAATCGCCTCCTCCTTCAGAGTGGTGCCGTTCTTATGCGCGGTCTTGGCGACCTTGGTGGCATTGTCATAACCGATCTCAGGGGCCAGCGCGGTCACCAGCATCAGCGACTCGCGCATCAGCTTCTCGATCCGGTCCGCATCGGCCTTGAGGCCATTCACCAGGTTGTCGGTAAAGGCCGAGGCCGCATCGCCCAAAAGCTGCATGGATTGCAGCACGTTATAGGCCATCATCGGCTTGTAGACATTAAGCTCGAAATGCCCCTGCGATCCGGCGAAACCCACAGCGGCATCATTGCCCATGACATGGATACAGACCTGCGTCAGCGCCTCACACTGGGTCGGGTTCACCTTGCCCGGCATGATCGAAGAGCCCGGCTCATTCTCGGGCAGGATCAATTCGCCCAGACCGCAGCGCGGGCCGGAGCCCAGAAGGCGGATGTCATTCGCAATTTTGAACAGTGACGCCGACACGGTCTTCAGCGCGCCGGAAATCTCGACCATCGCGTCATGGGCGGCAAGTGCTTCGAATTTGTTGGGCGCGGTGACGAAGGGCAGGCCGGTGATCTCGGCCATGTTATGCGCCACGGTCTCGGCCCAGCCCTGTTTGGTGTTCAGCCCGGTGCCCACGGCAGTGCCGCCCTGTGCCAGCTCATAGATACGACCAAGCGCGTCGCGGACGCGGGCGATGCCCATGGCGACCTGATGGGTGTAGCCGGAAAACTCCTGAGACAGCGTCAGCGGGGTCGCGTCCTGCGTATGGGTGCGGCCAATCTTGATGATGCCGTCGAACTCCTCGACCTTCTTTTGAAGCGCGCCGTGCAGCTTCTCCAGCCCCGGCAGCAGCACGTCACGCGCGGTCATCGCGGTGGCGATATGCATGGCGGTGGGGAAGGTGTCGTTCGACGACTGGCCCATGTTGCAGTGATCGTTCGGGTGCACCGGGTCTTTTGAGCCGATGGTGCCGCCCATGATCTCGATCGCGCGGTTGGCGATGACCTCATTGGCGTTCATGTTCGATTGGGTGCCGGAACCGGTCTGCCAAACGACCAGCGGGAAATTGTCGTCGAACTTGCCCTCAAACACTTCACCAGCGGCCTGGATGATTGCGCGACCGCGTTCCTCGTCCAGCGAGCCCTGCGCCACATTCGCCTGCGCGCAGGCTTTCTTGATTACGCCGAGCGCGCGCACGATGGCGATGGGCTGCTTTTCCCAGCCAATCGGGAAGTTCATGATCGAACGCTGCGTCTGCGCGCCCCAGTATTTATCGGCGGGGACTTCGAGCGGACCAAAGCTGTCGGTTTCGGTGCGGGTATCGGCCATTCTGCGGCTCCTGCTGTGACTTATCGTTGTCCAGCGGTGTACCTGCGCCTTACGCGCTGCGCAATGCGGGGATGGCGCTAACGGCCATTCCGCCGCTACTTCCGAAAGGAATCGAGCGAGACAATCTCGGCATCTTTGACCGGCTCTTCCGCGACTTCCAACTCTGCCTCATCCGTCTGGTCGAGCGTGGCCTCGTCTTCCGCCGCGTCATCCTCTTCGGTCTCTTGCTGTTCGAACCGTAGGCCGAACTCAACCGAAGGGTCCACGAAGGTGCGGATCGCGTCGTAAGGGATATAAAGCGGCTCTGGCGCATCGCCGAAATTCAGCGTGATGGCGAAACCGTCTTCACCCACATCAAGGCCGTCGTACCAATGCTGCATCACCACGGTCATCTCATCGGGATAGCGGTCGGATAGCCAATCGGCCAATTCCGCGTCCGGATGGGAGGTGTCGAAGGTGATGAAGAAATGGTGATTCCCCGGCAGACCCTTGTCCGATACGTCTTGCAAAACCCTGCGGATCAGGCCCCGCATGGCTTCGTGCATCAGGTTGCCGTAATCAATGCTGCGGCTCATTCTTCTCTCCGGTCCGGGCGATGGGCAGGGGTAAGCATACCCCATTCAGGGGCGAGTGAAAGGGGGTGCCGCGCTAAATCGCGTGAAGGATCAGCGCCAGCGTGGCGAGCAGGACCATCGTGATGACAAAACCACGCTTGAGCGCCAGCATCAGCACAGCAGCCAAGAGGGTGAGCGCGGCGGCCATGGGATTAAAACTGTCCCAGACGGGCAGGGGCAGGGCGAGCGGGCCGTCAGCGCCGACCCGGTCAAACAGCACATGCAGCGCGAACCAGACCGAGAGATTGGCGATAACACCCACCACTGCCGCCGTGATCGCCCGCAGCGCGCCCGCAATGCGCGGCTGTTGAGAGAGCGCCTCAAGATACGGGCCAGCAAGGAAAATCCACAGGAAACAGGGCGTGAAAGTGACCCAGAGCGCCAGCAGCCCGGCGGCCATCGCCCCCGCGGGGCCGCTTTGCGCAAAGCCCGCCAGCATGCCTACGAATTGCGTCACAAGGATCAGCGGGCCGGGCGTCGTCTCGGCCAGGCCAAGCGCGTCGATCATCTGATCCGTTTCGATCCAGCCGAAATCCTGCACCACGGTCTGGGTCATATAGGCCAGCACCGCATAGGCCCCGCCAAAGGTCACGACGGCCAGCTTGGAGAAGAACAGCCCCAGTTGCAGCAGGAAATCGTCGCCGATCAGCGCAATAAACAGCAGTGGCGCGGCCCAGAGACCACCCCAGATAAGCAGGGTGCGCAGGCTATGCGCTGGCGGCAGGTCGGCGACTTCGGTCTCGGGCGTTGGGCTTCGGCTCAGCATCCCAATGACCCCGGCCACCAGAATGATAAGTGGAAACGGCAGGCCCAGCACGAAGAGCGCGATGAAAGACCCAAAGGCCAACGCCCAGCCGAGCCGCCCGTGCAGCGCTTTTGAAGAAACCTTCAGAAGCGCTTGGAATACCACGATAATGACAGCGGCCTTGATGCCCTGAAAGGCCGTTTGGACCAAAGGCATCTGCCCGTACCATGCGTATAGCAGCGCAAGGGCCGCGATGAATACCGCCCCTGGCACGACGAAAAGCAACCCTCCGAGCAGCCCGCCCGCAACGCCGCGCAGGCGCCAGCCTGCATAGGTCGCCAGCTGCATCGCCTCGGGCCCGGGCAACAGCATACAGAGCGAAAGGGCCCGCAGGTAGGTCTGTTCGCTCAGCCATGGGCGATGCTCGACCAACTCGCGGTGCATCACGGCGATCTGGGCTGCGGGGCCGCCGAAGGACATCACTCCGATCCGGCCAAACACGCGAAACATATCGGGCCAATTGGGCGGGGTCATCGGGGCCATCCTGCGTCATCGAAGCCACCACGGCTTCGTTTCGTCACGGATAGGGCCAGAGAAAAGCGCGGTCAAGTTAAGGCAAAAGCGCAGTCTAACTGGCATGAAACTGAAGGGAAAGTGCAGGTTTCTGTTGCCAGGTACCTGCGAACCCCGCCTTAAGCTGCAAGGCCTAAGGACTTAAGATTTCAGTCGCTGAAACCGCTTACGCGGCCATCGCAACTGGAGCACGATTGTCATTTGCAATTGTACAGTTTGAACCGATAACGGTGGTATCTCACCGAGACAAAGCAACCCCTTTAGACGTTCGTCGATCCTATTTCGGCCCCATGATCCCCAAATGAAGGATGTTTGGTGGAGCCGCCGGGTACCGCCCCCGGGTCCGAACCGCTTATTACGAGCGCGTTTATGTCCATAGTCCCGAAGGACAGGATTAAAGTAGGGCCGCCATGGGCGAATTGCAAGGGGGGGATGCGGCGAATTTATCACGTCAGGAAAAGCGCGCATCTCTTTGTTTTATATCATCGAACCTACTAGCTTCGGCCCGCAGTTTCGGCATTCCGCGCCGCGCGTGCGGCGAACACGCTTTGGGCAAGCTGTTGGGTCTCAGCCTCCAGCGCCGTCAAACCTGCCGTCACCGCTTTGCCGTCATGCGCCTCTGCCGCATCCGCGATCTCTTGATGCAGGGCCACGATCCGTGCGCGATCCCGCGCGGTGAAGGTGATCATATTCATCAGGGGCTGCATCGCCTCGACCGCGCCCGCCAG
This sequence comes from Sulfitobacter sp. 1A15299, assembly GCF_043556915.1. Taxonomy (NCBI): domain Bacteria; kingdom Pseudomonadati; phylum Pseudomonadota; class Alphaproteobacteria; order Rhodobacterales; family Roseobacteraceae; genus Sulfitobacter; species Sulfitobacter sp. 1A15299. Next base: position 55,302 of record NZ_JBIFFJ010000016.1, read on the forward strand.
TTGATAGCTCAGCACCGGATTGCCCGCACCATCGACCAGCGCCCGGTGAAATGCCACGTCGGAGGCGCAGAAGGCCTCATCGGTCAGCCCCGGCTGCGCCTGTCGGTGAATTTCCGCGCGCATGGTGGCAAGGTGATCCGCCGTCCGGCGTTCTGCCGAAAGCGGGGCGCAGGCACGCTCCAAGGCAAAGCGCGCCTCGCATGCGGTCTCAAAACTCACGGCGTTCATGGACAGCAGCAGGGTCGAGGTGGTGATCTGCTGCGCATAGGCATCCGGAAAGCTCAGCCGGTTGACGAAAGCACCCCCCGTGGCCCCGCGCTGCGTGCGGATCAGCGATTGCGCGGCCAGCCGCTTGAGCGCCTCGCGCACCGTAGGGCGGGAAACTTCAAACTGTTCAGCCAACTCCGCCTCGGAGGGCAGGCGCTGGTCAACGATCAGATGCCCGCCGATGATGGCGTCGCGAATAGCCGTCGCGATCTGGGCCGATAGATCGGCGGGATTGCTTGGGTCGATTTTCATATGTCTTACAATTAGTGTTTGCGAGGACTTTAATTGTCTGACATTAAATCTACAAGAGCACGCAGGGGAGGGCGGCGATGGCCGGGATGGTACGATCAACATTATGGCTGGGTTTTTTCGCCCTGATCCTTTCCGCCTGGTGGATGATGTACAGCATGGCAATGCAGATGGATCTCGATCTGCTGGGCCGCCCCGGGGCCATGGGCGAACGGATGCGGCAGATGGATCCGGGCATGGATATGTATATGCCCATGGCGCGTTTCTTTCCGCTGTTCGTGATGTGGGGCGCGATGATGGCGGCGATGATGGTCCCGACCATGGTGCCGACGCTGCGCGCTTACGAAGATCTTATGACCTCGGCCAATGGCACGCGCGTGGGCTGGCTGGCGGTGTTCGCAGGTTACCTCGCGGTCTGGCTGATCTTCGCAGCGGGGATCGCGGGTTTGCAACTGTTGCTGCTGCACGGCGGCGTCATCGACATGCTCGGCATCGCAAAATCGCGTTGGACGGCAGCGGCGCTGCTTTTGGCTGTTGGGCTCTTCCAATTCACCCGCGCCAAGGAGATTTGCCACGGCGTCTGCCACTCTCCGATGATGTATTTCATGGGCCACTGGCGCCCCGGCGCCGCGGGCGGCTTTCGCATGGGGCTGGGTCTCGGTGCCTTTTGCGCGGGCTGCTGCTGGGGCTTTATGCTGCTGGGCTTTGCCGGCGGGGTGATGAACCTTGCTTGGATGGGGCTCGCCACGCTTTTCATGGTCATCGAAAAACTGCCACAGATTGGGCATTACGTAACAAAACCAATGGGTTTCGCCCTGATCCTCGGCGCAGGTGCCGTGGCGGGTTGGCCCATGATCACAGGAGGATGATATGCCAAACAGAGAGATGACACCCGCCGATTGGGCGATCAAGGGCGAGCTATTCCTGAACTGCTCTTGCGATGTCTTCTGCCCCTGCGTGGTCAGCCTTGGCGCGCATCTGCCAACCGAAGGCCACTGCCATGCGTGGATGGGCATCGTGATCGACGAAGGCCATTTCGAGGGGGAGGACTTGGCCGGTCTCAACGTCGGGCTGTTGGTCGACATCCCGGGCCGCATGGGCGAAGGGAATTGGAAGGTCGCCGCCTATGTGGACGATCGCGCGAGCGAGGCGGCCTATGACGGGTTGCTGCAAATCTTCTCGGGCGCTGCGGGCGGCACCACGGGGTTGTTCACCATGTTGGTGAGCGAGATCATCGGCGCCGAACGCGCCCCGGTCGAGATCATTCGCGACGGCAACCGCCGGGTCATCAACATTGGCCGCAAGATCAACGGCGAGATCGAGATGCTGGCCGGTGCCGAGCCGGGGGAGCCGGTGACGATCACCAACTCGAAATACTGGATGGGGCCGAACATCGTCGCTGCGCGCGGCGTGAAATCCAAGGTCCGCGACTATGGCCGGGTCTGGGATTTCGGTGGCAAATCGGCTGAAGTCTGCGCGATTGATTGGCAGGGGGCGCGGTGATCACCCCCGCCTATGTCAAGGAAATGGCGCGCTATAATGCATGGCAGAACAGTCAGTTGTCGAGCGTCGTTCAGGCTTTGGATGAGGCAACGTTAACACAGGATCGCGGGGCGTTCTTCGCCTCCATCCTCGGCACGCTGAACCATCTTCTGTGGTGCGATCAACTCTGGCTGTCGCGGTTCGACCCTGCCGCGGCAAAGCCGGAAGGCAAAGACACCGAGCTTTGCCCCTCCGGCGACGCTTGGGTTTTGGCGCGAGGGCAATGCGACCTTGCTATTTCTCACTGGGCGTCGGGGCTGGATCAGTCAAGGCTGGATGGGGATTTAACGTGGCATTCCGGCATCTTGCAACGCGATGTTTCCAAGCCAATGGCGGGATGTGTGGTGCATTTCTTCAACCACCAAACCCACCACCGCGGCCAAGTGCACGCCATGCTCACCAGCGCCGGAAGTGATGCGCCGGTGACCGATTTCATCTTCATGCCGGAGGAGGGCTGATGGCCGAACTTTCTCCCTCGCGCCGGATCAGGCGCACGCCATTCTCTGCCGGGGTCGAGGCGGCGGGGGTGAAGGCCTATACGGTCTACAACCGGATGCTGCTGCCCACCGTGTTCGAGAGTACCGAGGCGGATTATCATCACTTGAAGAAAGCCGTGCAAGTCTGGGACGTGGCTTCCGAAAGACAGGTCGAGCTGCGCGGGCCGGACGCGTCGCGGCTCATGCAGATGCTAACGCCGCGTGATCTGCGCGATGTGGCACCGGGGCGCTGTGTCTATGTACCGATCGTGGATGAGACGGGTGGTATGCTTAACGATCCGGTGGCGGTGAAATTGGCCGGGGATCGTTGGTGGATTTCCATCGCCGATAGCGATTTGTTGTTGTGGGCTAAGGGGATCTGCAACGGATATCATCTTGACGTTTTGGTCGATGAGCCGGATGTGAACCTGTTGGCGGTGCAGGGGCCGAAAGCCGAAGACCTGATGGAACGCGTCTTTGGCGCGGCGGTGCGCGCGATGAAGTTCTTCCGCTTCGGGGAATTTCAGTTTCAAGGCCGCGCCATGAATATCGCGCGCTCGGGCTACTCCAAACAGGGCGGCTTTGAGATTTATACCGAGGGGGCCGATATCGCGATGCCGCTTTGGGAGGCGCTTTTCGAGGCGGGCCGCGATCTGGATGTGCGGGCGGGCTGTCCGAACCTGATCGAGCGGATCGAGGGCGGATTGTTGAGCTATGGCAATGACATGACCGACGACAACACGCCACATGAATGCGGTCTTGGCAAGCTCTGCGACACGCAGGCGGCGATGGGATGTATCGGCAGAGACGCGCTGCTGCGGGTGGCGAAAGAGGGGCCGGTGCAACAGATACGTCCCCTAGAGATCGCAGGCGATCCGGTGCCGCTTTGTGATCGTGTCTGGCCCTTGATGGCGGGCGACAAACCCGTGGGGCAGGTGACCTCGGCGGTTTGGTCCCCCGACTTTGGCGTGAATGTCGCCATTGGCATGGTGCGGATGACCCATTGGGATCTGGGCACGCGGTTGCAGGCGCGCACCCCCGATGGCACGCGTGACGTGACCGTACGGGACAGTTTCTGGGCCTGAGGCCCGGTCGAATGAAACCTGAAGAGGAGATGAAAGATGAGCTTTAATGCGCTGATTGTAAACAAGGATGACGAAGGCAAGACTCATGCCGAGGTCACCCAGATCACCGAAGACCAGCTTCCCGACGCCGAGGTGACGGTTGCGGTCGAATATTCCACCGTAAACTACAAAGACGGGCTGTGCATCGGACCGGGGGGTGGCTTGGTCCGCAACTATCCGCATGTGCCGGGCATCGACTTCGCCGGCACGGTCGAGACTTCGAATGACGACCGTTACAAACCCGGCGATAAGGTGGTGTTGACCGGTTGGCGCGTGGGCGAGGCGCATTGGGGCGGCTATGCGCAAAAGGCGCGGGTCAAGGCCGATTGGCTGGTGCCGCTGCCCGAAGGGCTGGACACACGCCAAGCGATGGCCGTGGGCACGGCGGGTTTCACCGCGATGCTGGCCGTCATGGCGCTGGAAGACCACGGCATCGAGAAAGGCCCGGTTCTGGTCACAGGTGCCGCGGGGGGCGTCGGCTCGGTCGCCACTGCGATCCTTGCCAACCTCGGCTATGAGGTGGCGGCGGTCACCGGGCGGCCCGAGACCGAGGAGTACCTCAAAAGCCTTGGGGCGGCCCGGATTGTTGCGCGTGACGAGATCAACGAGACGGTCAAGCGCCCCCTTGAGGGTGAGACATGGGGCGGATGCGTCGATGCCGTGGGCGGCGCGATGCTGGCCCGCGTGCTGGGTCAGATGGAGTACGGGGCGAGCGTGGCGGCCGTGGGCCTTGCGGGCGGTGCGGCCCTGCCTGCCACGGTGATCCCCTTCCTGCTGCGCGGCGTCAACCTCTTGGGCATCGACAGTGTGATGCAGCCCTATGACAACCGTCTGCGTGCTTGGAAGCGGGTGGCCAAGGATCTGCCGATGGACAAGCTGGAGGCAATGGTCCAGCCCGCGGGGCTCAGCGACCTGCCGCAACTGGGGGCGGACATTCTGAAAGGGCAGGTCAAGGGCCGAGTGGTCGTCGACGTAAACGCTTGATATTGCCTCTGCTCGGGGCGGTGTGGTTAATGGTCCGCGCCGCCCCGACCGCCAGAAGGAGAGCATGATGGCCAGCTATGACGACGACAATATCTTTGCCAAGATCCTGCGCAAAGAGATCCCCAGCTTCAAGGTCTATGAAGACGACAAGACCTATTGCTTCATGGACATCATGCCCCGCGCCGAGGGGCATTGTCTGGTGATCCCCAAGTCGCCCTGCCGCAATATGCTCGACGCCAGCCCCGCGCAATTGGCGGATTGTCTGGCGACGGTTCAGAAAGTCGCCAAAGCCTGCCTGCGCGCCTTTGGCGCCGATGGCATCACCGTGCAACAGTTCAACGAGGCCGCGGGCGGGCAAGAGGTCTTTCACCTCCATTACCACATCCTGCCCCGGCATAAGGGCGACAAGCTGCGCCCGCCCGGTGTTCAAGGCGATATGGACCGGATTCGCGAACAGGCCGATGCGATTGCAGCCGCGCTCGGGACAGGGTAGTCCCCCCAAACTTACGTCGCAACAGATACCGAAACGGTTCTCTGATTGCGGCTGTGTCAAGCGGGATAGCGATCTGTCCGTTCGGGGTCATGGTTCTCTCCGAGGTCGCGCAT